>NZ_JBYSXL010000048.1:0-35164 GCF_058782155.1 Methylobacterium sp. FW306-05-D | reverse complement strand
GGGTAGAAACGGGCGGGGCCGAGGCTCCGTCGGGCGATGCGGAGAGCGATCCGCGAGACGCCGATCCACGAGAACCCATGACGCAGATCGAGCGCTACATCTTCAAAATCGCGCTCGGGGCGTTCTTCGCCTGCCTCGTCGGCCTCACCGGCACGATCTGGGTGACGCAGGCCCTGCGCGAGCTCGACCTCATCACCGCCAAGGGCCAGACCCTGGTGATCTTCTTCCTCATCACCGGCCTGTCGCTGCCGACCCTGATCACCGTGATCGCCCCGGTGGCGCTGTTCATCGCGGTCGTCTACGCGCTGAACAAGCTGAACGGGGATTCCGAGCTGATCGTGATGTCGGCCGCCGGCATGCGGCCGCGCCAGATCCTGCGACCCTTCCTGAGCCTCGGCCTCGCCGTCAGCCTGGCGGTGGCCTTCCTGACGATCCAGGTGATGCCGTCGTCCTTCCAGGAACTGCGGGACGTGCTGACCCGGGTGCGGGGCGACTTCATCGCGAACGTCGTCAAGGAGGGGCAGTTCACCAGCCTCGACAGCGGCATCACCTTCCATTTCCGCGAGCGCGGTCCCGGCGGCGCCCTGCTCGGCCTGTTCATCCAGGACAAGCGCGAGGCCGGCAAGTCTGTGGTCTACCTCGCCGAGCGCGGCCAGGCGCAGGAATACGGCGGCCAGAGCTACCTCGCCCTGGAAAAGGGCAGCATCCACCGGCAGCAGAAGGATTCCCGCGACGCCTCGATCATCACCTTCGAGCGCTACACCGTCGATCTCGCCGCCTTCACGCCGCCCGACGCCGAGCTGGTCTACAAGCCTCGCGAGCGCGCCACGGCGCAGCTGCTGTTCCCCGACACCAGCGAGACCTACTACAGGCAGCAGAAGGGCCGCTTCCGGGCCGAGCTGCACGACCGGCTCTCGTCCTGGCTCTATCCGCTGGCCCTGACCTTCATCGCCTTCGCGGCGCTGGGGGACCCGCGCACCACGCGCCAGGGGCGCGGCCTCGCGGTGGCCGGCGCCGTCCTCGCCGTGGTGGTGGTGCGCATCGGGGGCTTCGCCGCCTCCAGCGCGGCCGCCCGGAGCGCCGGCGCGGTGGTGGCGGTCTACGCCGTGCCGCTCCTCGCCATCCTGATCTCCGCCGTGATGATCTTCAACGGCGCGGCGGTGCGGGACTGGAACGCCCGGGTCGGCCGGGCCGCGACCGGGTTCGTCGGCCGCTTCGGCCGGCGCCCGCGCCTCGGCGTGCAGTGAGGCGGAGCTGACGCCATGCTGATCGGCGCCACCCTCGGCCGCTACTTCGCGATGCGCTTCGTGCGCACCATCCTGGGCGTGTTCCTCACGGTGTTCACGCTGGTCTACACCCTCGATTTCGTCGAGCTCCTGCGCCGCGCCGGCGACGCGGAGGGCGCGTCCACAGGTTTGATGGCGCAGCTCTCGCTCTACCGGACCCCGGCGGTGGCCGAGGGCGTGCTGCCCTTCGCGATCCTGTTCGGCTCGATGGCCGCCCTGCTCCAGCTCTCGCGCAAGCTCGAACTGGTGGTGGCCCGGGCCGCCGGGATCTCGGCCTGGCAGTTCCTGCAGCCCGGCGCCTTCGTGGCCCTGGCCATCGGGGCCTTCACGGTGGGGGTCTACAACCCCGTCTCGGCGCTGATGAAGCAGCGCTCCACCGAGATCGAGGCCAAGATCTTCGCCCGATCGACCAAGGCCAATTCGGGCAAGGACCTGTGGATCCGCCAGCGCAGCCTCGACGGGCAGGCGATCATCCGGGCCGACACCGCGGTGGAGGGCACCACCACGCTGGCGGGCGTCTCGGTCTTCACCTTCGACGAGGTCGGCGTCTTCACCGCGCAGATCGAGGCGGCGAAGGCCAGCCTGCACGACGGCTACTGGGAGCTGAACCAGGCCCGGGTGATGACCAAGGGCCAGCCGGCCGAGACCTTCGACACCTACCTGATCGCCTCGACCCTGGTGCCCTCGCAGGTGCGCCAGCGCTTCACACCGCCGGAATCCGTGCCTTTCTGGCAACTGCCGGAGACCATTTCCCGCTCCGAGCGGGCCGGCCTCGACGCCACCCGCTACCGGCTCCAGTACGACGTGCTGCTGGCCAGACCCGTCCTGTTCCTGGCCATGGTCCTGGTGGCGGCCAGCGTTTCCTTAAGGTTCTTCCGCTTTGGTGGCGTGGGCAAGCTGGTGCTGGGCGGCGTCGCGGCGGGGTTCGTGCTGTACGTCGCCCGACAGGTGCTGGAAGGCCTCGGTGCCTCGGGAATCGTGACGCCGGCTGTGGCGGCGTGGTTCCCGGCCGTGGTAGGGAGTCTCCTCGGTACGCTCACGCTTCTCTATCAGGAGGACGGCTGATGTCGGACTCGGTGGTGGCGAAGGGGCGCAAGCCTAGGCAGGAGTTGGGACTGGCGTTGCGTAAGGTCGCCGACATCACGTTGGCCACGGGGTTCGTGGTGCTGCTCATGGCCGTCGCCCCCGCGGCGCCCGGCGGGCAGGCGCTCGCCCAGGCCAGTGCCCCGTCGAGCGCGCGGGCCGGCGCCCCGAAGCCGGCCGCCGGCAAGCCGGATTCGGGCAAACCGGCCGAGCGCCTCCTCGTGGAGGCCGCCGAACTCGTCTACGACAACGACCGCAACACCGTGACGGCCCGCGGCAATGCCGAGCTGCATTACGGCCCGCGCACCCTGCAGGCCGACCGGGTGATCTACGACCGCAAGGCGAGCCGCGTCTTCGCCGAGGGCAACGTGCGCCTGACCGAGGCCACGGGCGCGGTGGTCACCGGCTCCAAGATGGAGCTCACCGACGACTTCAAGAACGGCTTCATCGACGCCCTGCGCGTGCAGCAGAGCGTCGAGCTCAACGGGCAGACCGTCCGTACGCGCTTCTCGGCGCCCCGCGCCGAGCGGATCGAGGGGGACAGCACCAGCTTCGATTACGGCACCTACACCGCCTGCGAGCCGTGCAAGAACAACCCCGAGACGCCGCCGCTCTGGCAGATCCGCGCCACCAAGATCATCCACAACAATCAGACCCACACCGTCGCCTTCGAGGAATCCACCCTCGAGATCGGCGGCATCCCGGTCGCCTACCTGCCGTATTTCGAGACCGCCGACCCGACGGTGAAGCGCAAGACCGGCTTCCTGACGCCGCGCTTCCTCACCTCGACGGCGCTGGGCTCCGGCCTCGCGACGCCGTTCTTCGTCAACCTCGCACCGAACTACGACCTCACGCTCTCCCCGGCCTTCCTGAGCAACCAGGGCGTCCTCGGGCAGGCGGAGTTCCGGCACCGGCTCGAGACCGGCTCCTACAACCTGCGCCTGTCCGGCATCTTCCAGACGACGCCGAGCGCCTTCCTGCCGGGTCCGCTCGGCGCGGGCGACCGCGACTTCCGCGGCTCGGTCGAGTCCAAGGGCCAGTTCTACATCAACGACCGGTGGCGCACCGGTTGGGACATCGTCGGCGTCACCGACAAGTGGTTCCTGGACAATTACCGCATCCGCAACCAGAGCATCACCACGGACTACTTCCGTGAGGCGGTGTCGACCGCCTACCTGATCGGCCAGGGCGACCGCTCGTGGTTCGAGGCGCGGGGCTACTACTTCAAGGGCCTGTCGAGCTTCGACTGGCAGAAGGAGCAGCCCTTCGTCGCGCCGGTGATCGACTACGACAAGCGCATCAACGGGCCCGGCTTCCTCGGCGGCGAGGTCCGCTTCGAGGCCAACATCACCAGCCTGACCCGGCAGGCGACGGATTTCCAGGCGGTCCAGAGCCCGACGGCCTACCTCCAGACGCCGACGATCAACGGCCGGACCTACTACCTCTACGAGACCTGCACCTCCTTCTCGCGCGGCCAGTGCGTGATCCGCGGGCTCGCGGGCACGAACACCCGCGCCTCGGCCCAGCTCTCCTGGCGCCGCAGCTTCATCGACGATGTCGGCCAGGTCTTCACGCCCTTCGCCTACCTGCGCACCGACGCGTTCTTCGTCGACCCGCGCACGTCCGGCTACCAGAACGCCCTGTCGGCCAACATCGCGACCCAGGACGCGGACTTCTCCGGCCGGGTGCTGCCCGCCGTCGGCATCGACTACCGCTACCCGTTCGTCAGCAATTTCGGGCCGCTCGGCGTCCACACCCTGGAGCCGATCGCGCAGGTCATTGCGCGGCCGAGCGAGACCCATATCGGCCGGCTGCCGAACGAGGACGCGCAGAGCCTGATCTTCGACGACACCTCGCTGTTCGAGTGGGACAAGTTCTCGGGCTACGACCGGGTCGAGGGCGGCGTGCGCACCAACCTGGGCGCGCAGTATTCCGTCGTGACGCCCGCCGGCTGGTACGCGAACGTCATGTTCGGCGAGTCGATCCAGATCGCAGGCGTCAACTCGTTCCGCCGCGGCGACATCGCCAATGTGGGCCTCGATTCCGGCCTCGACAGCCGGGCCTCGGACTTCGTGGGCCGGTTCCAGCTCTCGCCGAACCAGCACATCACCTTCATCACCCGCGGTCGCTTCGACCACGCCGATCTCGGGGTGAACCGGGTCGAGACCGGCGTGATCGCCCGCCTCGCGCCCTTCGCGCCGATCGACCTTTCGGCCTTCTACTCCTACTACAAGGCGCAGCCGGCCCTCGGCTTCGCCAACCGCCGCGAGGGCATCACCGCCTCGGCCACCTATCACGTCACGCCGAACTGGTTCGTCACCGGCTCGGCCCTCGTCGACCTGTCACACTACCTCGACGTGCGCGACAACTTCCAGACGGCCTACGCCTCCTATCTGGCGAACCCCGTCGGCGACGCGCCCGTCTACCGCAATCCGGGCCGGGCCTATCTCTCGGGCATGAGCATCGGCGCCGGCTACCAGGACGAGTGCACCACGGTCTCGGTCAACTACGTGGTCTCGCCCGTGGCGGCCGCCCTCGGCACCAGCGAGCGCAACCGGACGGTGCTGCTGCGGCTCGAACTCAAGACCCTGGGCGAGGCGGATTTCCGCCAGAACCTCAATACGGCCATCACGGCCGACGGCATCTCGACGGTCCGCTGACGCGGCCGGCCCCTCGAACGACACGGAGCGATGCGGTGAGCAGCCTGCACGGGCCGATCGCCCTCACGCTCGGAGACCCGGCCGGCATCGGCCCGGAACTCGCCCTGATGGCGTGGCGCCTGCGCGACGCCGGTCCGGGGCTGCCGCCGTTCTTCCTGATCGGCGATCCCGCCTTCGTCGAGCGGCGGGCGAGCGAACTCAACCTGCAGGTCCCCATCGCCGATGTCGGCGCCGACCTCGCCACCGAGGTGTTCGGGCGCGCCCTGCCGGTGATGGCGCTGCCGAGCGGGGCCGCCGTCCACGCGGTGGCCGGGCGCCCCGATTCCGCCAATGCCGGCGCGACGCTCGAATCCATCACCACGGCGGTGACCCTCGTCCGTGCCGGGGCGGCGACGGCCCTCGTCACCAACCCGATCGCCAAGTACGTGCTGACCCAGGTGGGCTTCGCCCATCCGGGTCATACCGAGTTCCTGGCCGCCTGCGCGGTGGCGCCCGGCGAGACCCCGCCGCTGCCCGTGATGATGCTGTGGAGCGAGACCCTCGCGGTGGTGCCGGTCACCATCCACGTCGCCCTGCGGCGGGTGCCCGAGTTGCTGACGCAGGATCTGGTCGTGCGCACCGCCCGCATCGTGGCGGAGGACCTGCGCCGGCGCTTCGGCATCGCCCGGCCGCGCCTCGTCCTGTCCGGCCTCAACCCCCATGCGGGCGAGAACGCCACCATGGGGACGGAGGACCGCGACGTGCTGGAACCGGCCGTGCTGCAGCTGCAGAACGAGGGCATCGACATCCGCGGCCCCCTGCCGGCCGACACCCTGTTCCACGAACGGGCCCGGGCGACCTACGACGTGGCCCTGACGCCGACCCACGACCAGGCCCTGATCCCGATCAAGACCCTGGCCTTCGACGAGGGCGTGAACGTCACCCTGGGGCTGCCCTTCATCCGCACCTCGCCCGACCACGGCACCGCCTTCGACATCGCCGGCAAGGGCATCGCCCGGCCCGACAGCCTGATGGCAGCGCTCCGCCTCGCCGCCCGCCTCGTGAAGGCCGGCGCATGAGCGAGGACGGGAGCGTCAGCCTCGACGGCCTGCCGCCCCTCCGGGAGGTGGTGCGCCGGCACGGCCTGGAGCCGAAGAAGGCGCTCGGCCAGAACTTCCTGTTCGACCTCAACCTGACGGGGCGGATCGCCCGCTCGGCCGGCCCCCTGGAAGGCGTCACGGTGGTCGAGATCGGGCCCGGCCCCGGTGGCCTCACCCGGGCCCTGCTGGCCGAGGGGGCCGCCCGGGTCATCGCCATCGAGCGCGATCCGCGCGCCCTGCCGGCCCTGGCCGAGATCGCCGCGCATTATCCTGGACGCCTCGAGGTGGTCGACTCCGACGCCCTGAGCTTCGACCCGGTGCCCCTGATCGGCACGGGTCCGGTGCGGATCGTCGCCAACCTGCCCTACAACATCGGCACCCCGCTCCTCGTCGGCTGGCTCGCCGGTGGGGCCTGGCCGCCCTGGTGGGATTCGCTCACCCTGATGTTCCAGCGCGAGGTAGCCGAGCGCATCGTGGCGGACGAGGAGGACCGGGCGAATTACGGCCGGCTCGGCGTCCTCTGCGGCTGGCGCACCGAGGCGCACATCCTGTTCGACGTGGCGCCCTCGGCCTTCGTGCCGCCGCCGAAGGTCACCTCCTCCATGGTCCGCCTGACCCCCCGGCGCGATCCCCTGCCCTGCTCGGTCCAGGCGCTGGAGGCGATCACCCGGGCGGCCTTCGGGCAGCGCCGCAAGATGCTGCGCCAGAGCCTCAAGGCAGCGGTTCCGGACCCGGCCCGGCTCCTGGCCGCGGCCGGCATTCCGGAGACCGCGCGGGCCGAAGAGGTGCCGGTCTCCGCCTTCGTGGCGATGGCCCAGGCCTACCGGCCCGCCTGATCCTCCTGCACGCGACGAGGGCCGCCCGGATCTCTCCGGACGGCCCTCGTCGGCTCAGGGGGTGACGAACGCTGGCGGGGTTGTCAGCAGCTCCTGTCAGCGACCCTGCTGGATCGCCGAGAGCACCCAGCGACCGCCGCGCTCGCGCACGAAGGTCCAGAGCTCCACCGCCTCCGGCTCGCCGGTCTCGACGACACGGTCGGTGCGGCGGTCGAGGGTCACGTCCTTGATGGCGTAGCGCATCGCCACCGTGGCGTACTCGGCATTGCCCTCGCCCCAGGATTCGGAGAGGTCGCCCTGGAGCAGCTTCACGTCCGAGATCCGGTTGACGACGCCGCGCGCCTCGTTGGCCCGCAGCTCCTCGATGAAGTAGCCGGCCATCTCCGGGGTCGCGAGGTTGCGCAATGCGGCGACGTCCTCGCGGCCATAGGCGGCCTGCACGTCGTTGAGGGCGATCTCGAAGCTCTGGAAGTCGCCGGGGCCGATCTGGACCGGACGCGCCTGCACGGGCTGCACCGGGGCGGGACCACGCTGGCCGTTGCCGGTGCCGGCACCCATCGGAGCGCCTCCGAGGGGCGCGCCGCCCATCGGGCCAGCATTGGGGCCGGCGCCATCGAGATTCGAGCGCGACAGGCCGGCAGCGGCCGGCTGGCCCTGGCGCCGGCGGAACCAGCGCACGGCGAACGAGACGAGCAGGACCACGAGGCCGACCTGCAGGATCAGGCCGAGGAACGAGGCGATGCCGCCGAGGCCGCCGAAGAAGCCACCGCCCAGGAGCGCACCGAGGAGGCCCGCGCCGAGCAGGCCGGCCATGAAGCCGCCGCCGAAGCGCCGGCCGGGCTGCGCGGCGGTGTTCATGCCGGGATTGCCCATGGCCGGGCCGGGCTGGGTCTGCGAACGCTGGATCGGGGCCGGGGCGCCGGGCGCCGTCGTGGTGGCCGAGGGCGGCGCGTAGGTGCGCGAGCCGCGCGAGCCCATGCCACCGCTGCTGCCGCTTCCGGGACGCGCCTCGACGACGGGCGCTGCGAGAACCAGCGTCGCGGCGAGCGCGAGGATGGACGCCGCGCGCTTCCGGCGAGTGGTGGAGGTGAGCATGAAAACGCCTCTGGTGAACAACAGGGAAGTCCGGCGAACTCGCCGCTCCTGATATGGTGACGTTCGCGCGCGAGTTTTAGTCCGCTCTTCTTCAGAGAATCCCGTCGGATTCCGTTCGGAGGGCCGCCGGAAACACCATCCGGACCGTGGCGCCCTCGCCCGGCTTCGAATCGATCGACACCGTGCCGTTCTGGCGTTTGACCAGGCCGTGCACGATCGCGAGCCCGGCACCGCGGCCGGCCTCGCGGCTGGTGACGAAGGGCGCCAGGGCCCGGGCGGCCATCTCGGGCGACATGCCCTGGCCCTCGTCGGTCACCGTGATGCCGACCGCGCCGTCGCCGGGCCGCTGCAGGGCCCGGTCGCCCGGAGGCACCGCGAAGGTCGCGATGACGATCCGCCCCGGCGCCGGCATCGCCTCGCAGGCATTGGCCACGATGTGGTTGAGGGCGAGCTCGATCTGGGTCGGATTGCTCAAGCCGCAGGCGAGGCCCGGCGTGGTCCGGGTCTCCAGGGTGATCCGGGCCGGCAGGGTCGGGCCGGTCCGGGCGCCGAACGCTTCGATGAGCCGGTTCAGGTCGACCGGGCGCACGTCGGGGGCGATCCGCCGGGAGAAGGCCAGGAGTTGGCGGGTCAGGGTGGTGGCGCGCTCGGCGGCATCGGTGGAGCGGACGATGGCCCGCTGGATGAAGGGCTCGTCGCGGTCGCCCAGGCGGCGCTTGAGCCCGTCGATGTAGCCGATGAGGATCTGCAGGAAGTTGTTGAACTCGTGCGCTACGCTGTTGGTCAGCAGGCCCAGGGCCTCGCGCTGGCGCGACAGGGCGAGCGCGCCCTCCGCATCGTGCCGGCGGGTGACGTCGACGACCTGCGCGAGGCGATAGGGCGTCCCCGCCACCGGGACGACGAAGACCTGCGCCCAGAACGCCGCGCCCCCGCCCGGCCGTGCCAGGACCTCGACGCCCTCCGGCGCCCCCTCGGCGAGCGCCGCGCCGAGCAGCGCGCCGGCTTCCCGCTCGCCGTCCAGCCCGAGCCAGGCGCGCAGGTCTCCGTCGCCGGACGCGTCGGGGGATCGTCGGACCAGGTCGAGGAGCGCGCGGTTGGCGAGGACGACGCGGCCGCCGGAGCCATCCGGCGCCAGGAGGGCTGCGGGCACCGCCGAGGCGGTCAGCAATCGGGCGAGCCCCGCGTCAGGCCCGCTCCGCGCAGCGTGATCGTCCGTCCGGGGCGATGCCATGGCCTGTCCGCCGATCCGGGGCACGCGGCCCCTCCGGCCGTAAGCCATAGCCGCAACCGCCGGGGCGGCAAAGCTGTGCCGGCGACGCTACTGGCGCACCCACATCACCCGGCCGATCCAGGCGATGTCGCTGACGTTGACGACCCGGTCCGCGTGGTCCGGGTTGAGCGAGGCGAGTTCGATGGTGCGGGCCGTCTTGCGCTTGAGTTCCTTGGCCAGCACCTCGCCGGCCGCCAGCCGCACCACCACGCGGTCGCCCTTGCGCACCCCGGCGTTGGGCGAGACGATGAGCACGTCCCCGTCGCGGTAGAGCGGGGCCATCGAATCGCCCTGCACCTCCAGGGCGAAGGCCCGGTCGTCGGCGAGATCCGGAAATTCGATCTCCTCCCAGCCGGGGCCGCCCGTGGGCATGCCCTCGTCCGTGAACAGGCGGCCGGCGCCGGCCTGGGTCATGCCGATCAGCGGGATCATCGTGCGCGGCGGCCCGTCGCGCGCCTCGATCAGGCGGAGGAACTCGTCCAGGCTCGCGCCCGTGGCGGCGAGAACCTTCGAGACCGATTCGGTCGAGGGCCAACGCTTGCGGCCGTCGGGGCCGATGCGCTTCGAGCGGTTGAAGCTCGTCGCATCGAGGCCGGCGCGCCGTGCGAGACCGGACGCGGAGAAGCCATGACGTTCCGCTAGGCGGTCGATTGCGGTCCAAATCTGTTCATGAGACAGCATTGCGAAACTCTAAGCCCGCTACCGCTAAGACGTCCAGCCTAGAGATAGGAAAGTAGAACTAAATTCGGGGGATAGCAATGGCATTAGGGTTGCAAATCCGGTCCGCAATCCCTTCGCGACACCCTCACAACTCACGATGCAAACTGTCTCGCCGAGGTTGCGGCTCCGGTCTTCGTCCCGGCGTTTGATCGACCGGGTGAAACCCGATAGGGAGCCGGCATGGCGCTCATCTACAAGATCTCCCCCCGGGCACTCTGGCGCAAGGCCGAGGAGACCGGCCGCTTCGCGGGCGCGCCCATCGACCGCGCGGACGGCTACATCCACTTCTCCACCGCCGCCCAGGTGGCCGAGACCGCGGCGCGCCATTTCGCCGGGGCGGACGACCTCGTCCTGGTGGCCGTGGAGGCCGAGGCGCTCGGCCCGGCCCTGCGATACGAACCGTCGCGCGGGGGCGACCTGTTCCCGCATCTCTACGCCGATCTCGACCTGACGGCGGTCCGCTCCGTCGCCGACCTGCCCCTCGGGGGCAATGGGCGCCACGTCTTTCCCGCCGATCTCGCGGGAGGCCGCCCGGCATGATCGGCGCGCTCTTTCCCCTGGCCAAGCCCCTGCTCCACCGCCTCGATGCCGAGACGGCGCACAACCTGACCCTGCGCGGCTTGGCCGCCCTGCCGCCGCTGCGGCCGGCGGCGGACGATTCGCGGCTGGCCGTCGAGGTGCTGGGCCGCCGCTTCCCGAACCCGGTCGGCCTCGCGGCGGGCTTCGACAAGGGCGCCGAGGTGCCGGATGCGCTGCTCGGCCTCGGCTTCGGCTTCGTCGAGGTGGGCGGCGTCGTGCCCAAGGCGCAGCCGGGCAATCCGCGCCCGCGGGTCTTCCGGCTGACGCGGGACGGCGCGGTGATCAACCGCTTCGGCCTGAACAGCGAGGGCCTCGACGTAGTCCGCGGCCGCCTCGCCGCCCGCCAGGGCCGGCGGGGCCGGGTCGGCGTCAACATCGGCGCCAACAAGGACTCGACCGACCGCTTGGCCGATTACGTCGCCTGCACACGCGCCCTGGCGCCGCTGGTGGATTTCGTCACCGTCAACGTCTCGTCGCCGAACACCCCCGGCCTGCGCGACCTCCAGGGCGAAGCCTTCCTCGACGAGCTGCTCGCCCGCGTGGTCGAGGCCCGGGACGCGACCCATCCGGCCACCGCCATCCTGCTCAAGATCGCCCCCGACATCACCCTCGCGGCGCTGGACGCCATGACGGCCACCGCCCTGCGCCGCGGCGTCCAGGGCCTCGTCGTGTCCAACACCACGATCGCCCGGCCCGAGACCCTGCGCGAGGCCGGCCTCGCCCGCGAGACCGGGGGCCTCTCCGGCCGGCCGCTCTTCGCGGCGGCGACGCGCCTGCTGGCCGAGACCTACCTGCGGGTCGGCGAAAAGCTTCCCCTGGTCGGGGTCGGCGGCATCGACTCGGCGGAGGCCGCCTGGACCAAGATCCGGGCCGGCGCCAGCCTGCTCCAGCTCTATTCGAGCCTCGTCTATGCCGGCCCGGGCCTGATCCCGGAGATCAAGGCCGGCCTCGTCTCGCGGATGGAGGCCGAGGGCGCGAGCCGGCTCGCGCCCCTGGTCGGGCGCGACGCCGCCGCCCTGGCCAAGCTGCCGGGCTGAGGGCCGCGGGGCTAGAACCGCCCCGCCAGGGTCAGGCGTACCGCCGTCGGCTCGACCGGATGGAAATGGCGGTCGGCGACGCCGTCCGCCGCCTCGCCGGGCAGGCGCGAGGTGTAGAAGTAGGTGATCTGGTCGGCCTTGGCGTTGGTCAGGTTCAGCACGTCGAGGGACAGGCTGACCCCGTTGTCGAAGGTGTAGCCGACCCGGCCGTTGACGAGGGCGGTCGGGCGCGAGCGCACCGAATTGTCCTCGATCAGCGGTCGCGGCCCGAAATAGCGGAACCGCATCGACCCGAACCAGCCCGGCCCCGCGCCGAAGGTGAAGCCGGCCGAGGCGATCGTGGTCGGCGCCTCGGGAACCCGGTTGCCGACGGGGTCCCGGTCCGCGAAGCGGGCATGGGTCACCGTGAGATCGCCCTCCAGGGAGAGCCAGGGCGTCACCGCGTAGCGATTGGTCCACTCGACGCCGAAGCGGCGGGTGGGGCGGCTCGGCTCGGTGGTGCCGCTGTCGCCCTGGAACAGGTTCTCGGAGGCGAAATCGAGCTGGAACAACGTCACCGCCGTCTCCAGCCCAGCGAGGCTGCGGTTGCGCAGGCCGATCTCGGAGCCCGTGGAGGGCACGAGGAAGGGCGAGCGGCTGATGTTGAACAGCGGGCTCGTCGGGTCGACGGTGGCGGTGACGCCGCGGGCGTCGTTGGAATGGAAGCCGCCGCCGTAGTTCACGAACAATTCGGTGTCGAACCAGGGCCCGAGCACCAGGCCGAGCTTCGGATTGACGATGCCGTCCCGGGCGCGCCCGGAATTGGCCGGCGTGTCCGAGCGGACATCGGCGTAGAACCCGTCGGCGCGGAAGCCCAGGCTGGTGCGCAGCCAGTCGGTCCAGCGCACCCGGTTCTCGACGTAGAACGCGGCGCTCGCCTCCAGCACCCGGTCGTCCAGCACGGTCGAGCGGTACTGCCGCGCGGCGGTGTTGAAGAGGCCGACCCGGATGTCGTCGGTGCGGGTCTGGAGGCCGAACTCGTTCTCCATGGGCAAGTCGAACAGGCTGCCCGGGACGGTGTGGCTGACCTCGCCGCCGCCGAGAACGCGGCTGTCGCGCTGGCGGAACTGGTCGCCGGCGACCGGGTCGTTGAGGAAATAGGTGAAGTCGTTGAACAGGTTCATCCCGTAGCGGATCACGTAGGCGCTCGCCCGGGTGATGCCGGCCTCGCTCGTCCGGCTCCAGCGGCCCGAGAGCGAGAAGCGGCCGGTGTCGCCGCCATCCGTGGGGTTCAGGCTGCCGAAGCGGCCGATGATCCCCTCCGCGACCGCCCGCTCCGGGATCTGGTTGGTGGCGTTCCACTTCGCCCAGTAGGCCATGCCCGTGACCGCGAAGCCGTCGAGGGCCGTGCCCTGGCTGTAGCGGACGACGCCGTTGAGCTTGGCGAGCCGGTCCGGCACGTCCCAGGGCCCGTCATAGGTCTGGGCCTCGCCGGCGACCAGAAGGTTGCCGGCGCCGAGGGGCGCGGAGGCGATGCTGAGCGCGCGCTTGTAGCCGAAGCTGCCGAAGGAGGTCAGGGCGAGGTTCTTATCGACCGTGTCGAGATAGTCGATCCGCACCGAGCCGGCCGAGGCGAAGTCGCCGTCCCGGACGAAGTAGGGTCCCTTGTGGAACTCCACCGCGCCGACGAGCTCGGGGATGAGAAAGTTCAGATCGGCGTAGCCCTGGCCGTGGGCGTGGGTGCGCATGTTCACCGGCATGCCGTCCACGTGAAGCGCGATGTCAGTGCCGTGGTCGAGGTTGAACCCGCGCAGGAAGAACTGGTTGGCCTTCCCCTCGCCGGAATGCTGGGTGACGATGAGGCCGGGCACGCTCTCCAGGGCCTCGCCCGGCCGGGTGATCGGCCGGCTGTTGAGCGCCGCGCCCGAGAGGATGCCGGCGCTCGCCGCATCGACGGTCCGCAGGCCGCCCCCGATGCCGGTGACGCCGCCGACGAAGCCCGCATGGGCGGCCGGTCCGCTGCCGCCGGTGGCCGGGGCCTCGGCCGTCACGGAGAGTTCGGCGAGGTCCGCCTGCGCGGACTGGGCGACGGCGCTCCGGACCCCGGCGCCGCAGCAGGCGAGGCCGGCACAGGAGGCCAGCAGCCAGGATCGCAAGGCAGGACATCGCAAGGCAGGGCTTGGACGGGTCAGCGACCCGGAACGGGAGGACGGCATAAGACCTCGAGCGACGTCTGTGGCACGTCACCGCGAACGAGGCCGGCCCGGATGCCGCACGGCATCCACCCCGACACCCACCGGGACACCCCGCCCGATGCGTTTCGCGTGTGACCACGACTGACGGCAGGTCTCCTGGCTCGCGGGTCACCGCCCTCTCATCGTCTTCCCAGGCCGGATGGGCCCAGTGACGTGCTGATGAGGGGCTCGCCGCTCACAGTTGCGGGGGCAGCCGCGGCCTCGGGCTCACACCCTCACCGCGTTCCCTTTTGATCCTCGTGACCGAGGAACCGTCGCGGGACAGGAGGCCCGATGGGCCGCGGCAGCGTCAATGGCCGCGCGTGGTTTTCGGGCCGGTGTGCCCGGTGCGCGACAGGAGACCCTCAGCGCCGGCCGTCCGGTTTTCGCACAGGCTCGCGCCGATGCCCGGTTCCGGCCAGCACCGCGCCGCCGGCCGCGAGGCCGAGCAGGATCCACTTCAGGGGAAGCCGCTCCGCGCCCTCGCTGCGCTGGGGCTCGGTGACCATGTGGCCGGGCGGGAGCTCGACCCCGGGCTTGCCATAGGCCCGCGCGTCGGCGATCTGCTCGGCCGACACGGCCCATTCGGCGCCGATCTGGCGGTCATGCGCCATCACCGCGAGGCCGACCGCGAGGGCGACGGCCGCCGCCGCGAAGATCCTCACCGGCGTCCTCATGTCCCGCGCTCCCGCATCCCGGGCGTCTCCGCCGCCGTTTCGGCCCGAGGGTTAGGCGATCGGCCGGCGCTTCGCCAGGGAGCGGCCCCGGCGACGGGCCACCCGGTCTCCCGCAATGCGGCTCAGAACGATTTTAACCTGCCGGTCACCGGCTCTGCAAAAAACGCATGGGACCCCTAACGGCATGACTGGCCTGCGTTTTCGCGTGATTGAGTGCCCGCGCCGCATCGCGATATCGCTGGGCGGCTAGGCTCCGTTCCGCGACCGATCCTCGGCCGCGCGGGCCCGTCCCAGAGACCCGTTCATGGATCACCCGGTCGCGACCCCGAAGCGTTCGTCCGCCGCCGGCGGCTGGGGGGCCCTGAAGAGCTGCGGCAAGCACCTGCTCGGCAGCCGGGCCCCGCTCTCGGGCGCCCGCGCCATGCTGAAGGCCAACCAGCCCGACGGCTTCGACTGCCCGGGCTGCGCCTGGGGCGACCCGGCGCACGGCTCCTCCTTCGAGTTCTGCGAGAACGGCGTGAAGGCGGTCTCCTGGGAGGCCACCGACAAGCGCACGCCGCCGAAGTTCTTCGCCCGCCACACCGTGACCGAGCTGCGCGGCTGGACCGACTACGCCCTGGAGGGCGAGGGCCGCCTGACCCATCCGATGCGCTACGACGCGTCGCGCGACCGCTACGTCGCCACCACCTGGGACGCCGCCTTCGCGGAGATCGGTGCCACTCTGCGCGGGCTCGACCACCCGGACCAGGCCGAGTTCTACACCTCGGGCCGCGCCTCCAACGAGGCCGCCTACCTCTACCAGCTCTTCGCCCGGCACTACGGCACCAACAACTTCCCCGACTGCTCCAACATGTGCCACGAGGCCAGCGGCATCGCCCTGCAGGCGGCCATCGGCGTCGGCAAGGGCACCGTGCTCCTGGAGGATTTCGAGAAGGCCGACGCCATCTTCGTGGTCGGGCAGAACCCCGGCACCAACCATCCGCGCATGCTCGGCGACCTGCGGCGCGCGGCCCAGCGCGGCGCGAAGGTCGTGGTGTTCAACCCCGTGCGCGAGCGCGGGCTCGAACGCTTCGCCGACCCGCAGAACACCGTGGAGATGCTGCGCGGCGCCAGCGCGCCGGTGGCGAGCCACTACTACCAGCCGCGCCTCGGCGGCGACATGGCGGCGTTCCGGGGCATCGCCAAGGCGGTGTTCGCGGCCGACGACGCGGCGCTCGCCGCCGGCCAGCCCACGCGGCTCGACCGGACCTTCCTGCGCAACCACACGGCGGACTACGAGGCCTACCGGACCGCCGTCGATGCCACGTCCTGGGACGCCATCGAGGACCAGTCCGGCCTCTCCCGGGCCGACATCGAGACCGCGGCCGAGGTCTATCTCGCCGCCGACAAGGTGATCTGCACCTGGGCGATGGGCGTGACCCAGCACCGCCACTCGGTCGCCACCATCCGCGAACTCACCAACGTCATGCTCCTGCGCGGCCATGTCGGGCGCCCCGGCACGGGCCTGTGCCCCGTGCGCGGCCATTCCAACGTGCAGGGCGACCGCACGGTGGGCATCAACGAGAAGCCCCCGGCCGCCCTCCTCGACGCCCTGGAGCGGACCTTCGGCTTCCCCGCCCCGCGCCGGCACGGGCACAACGTGCTGGCCGCCATCGGCGCCATGCTCGACGGTTCGTCGAAGGCCTTCATCGGTCTGGGCGGAAACTTCGCCCGGGCGACGCCGGACACCGCCCTGGTGGCCAAGGCCCTGTCGTCCTGCGAACTCACCGTCCACATCGCGACGAAGCTCAACCATTCGCACCTCGTGCCGGGCCGCGTCGCCTATCTGCTGCCCTGCCTCGGCCGCACCGAGATCGACCGGAATGCGAAGGGCAAGACCCAGATCGTCACGGTCGAGGATTCCATGAGCATGGTCCACGGCTCAGGCGGCATCAACAAGCCGGCCTCGCCCGAACTGCGCTCCGAGATCGGCATCATCGCCGGGATGGCGGCGGCGACCGTGGGCTCGGCGCGGGTGGACTGGGCGGCGCTTGCCGACGATTACGACCGCATCCGCGACCTGATCGAGCGCACGATCCCGGGCTTTACCGGCTACAACCTGCGTGTCCGGCGCCCGCGCGGCTTCATGCTGAAGAACCTCGCCGCCGAGCGCAGCTTCGAGACGCCGACCGGCCGGGCCAACTTCTCCGCCGGCTCGCTCCCGGAGGCGACGGAGCACCAGCAGGCGCGGCGCGGGGCCGACACCTTCGTGCTCCAAACCTTCCGCAGCCACGACCAGTACAACACCACGATCTACGGCCTCGACGACCGCTACCGCGGCGTCTACGGCGAGCGCCGGGTGGTCTTCGCCCATCCGGACGACCTGGCCGAAATCCGGGCCCGGACCGGCGACCGGGTCGACATCGTCGGCACCCACGCGGACGGCGTCACGCGGGTGGCCGAGAATTTCCGCCTCGTGCCCTTCGACATGCCGCGCGGGTCGCTGGCCGGCTATTATCCGGAGCTCAACGTCCTCGTGCCGCTCTCGACCTTCGGCGCGGAGAGCGACACGCCGACCTCGAAGTCGGTGCTGGTCCGCCTGCGCCGACCGGCCGCCGCATGAGTGAACCGCCGGCCGACGCGGAGACCTTCCTCGCGGTCACCGATTCGGTCGCCGCCCTCCAGCCCGGCCTCTCCACCCTGGAGGCCGGCATCCTCGCCGCCCTCCATCTCGATCTCGCCGGCGACAGCCGCAGCTTCGCGCGGGTGTTCGGCCTCGAACACGCGCTCGTCCTGCGCGCCGTCGAGACCCTGGCGAGCGAGGCGGGACTCCTCGCCCTGACCGACCGGAACGCGCGGACCCAGCGCACCCGCTACGTTGCCAGCCCGGCGGGGGATGCGGTGCTGGCGCAGCTGCACGGGTGACGTCGGGGCAACGCGCCTCTTCGCACGCGGATACCGCCCGCCTGACCGACGATCGGGAGCGCTCGCCGCGCGATCCCTCTCCCCTCTGCGGGAGAGGGTGGCCCGCGAAGCGGGTCGGGTGAGGGGGAGCCCCTTGTCCGGAGAGGGCGCCCCCTCTCCCGCCTGCTCCGCAGCGGGGGGCGGGTGGCGCAACGACACCCGATGCGCCCTACCCCGCGCTCAGCGCTTGATCGCCACCGGCCCGTTCATGCCCGGCCAGTCCGAGTAGCCGTTGGCGCCGCCGCCGTACCAGTAGGACTTCGGGGCCTCGGCCAGCGGCGCGCCGGTCGCCAGGCGCTGCACCAGGTCCGGATTGGCGATGTAGGGGCGGCCGAAGCTGAAGAGGTCGGCGCGGCCCTCGGCGAGGTCCTTCTCGGCCAGTTCCAGGGTGTACTGGTTGTTGCCGATATAGGCGCCCTGGAAGCGCTTGCGGATCTGGCCGAAATCGACCGCGTCCGGCACCTCGCGGGTCTGCTGCGTCACGCCCTCGATGGTGTGGACGTAGAGCAGGCCGAAGGCGTTGAGGGCCTCCACGTAGGCGCCGAAGGTCGCCTTCGGGTCGCTGTCGAGGGGGGTCTTGCCGGGCTCGGTGGTGGCCGGCGACAGGCGGATGCCGACGCGATGGCCGCCGCCCCAGACCTCGGTGACCGCCTTCACCACCGCCAGCGGAAAGCGCAGGCGATTCTCGATCGTGCCGCCGTACTCGTCGGTGCGATGGTTGGTGGAATCACGCACGAACTGTTCGAGCAGATAGTTGTTGGCCGAGTGGATCTCGACCCCGTCGAAGCCGGCGCGCTTGGCGTTCTCGGCGGCCCGGCGGTAGTCCGCGACGATGCCCGGGATCTCGTCCGCCTCCAGCGCGCGCGGAGTCACGTGCGGCTGCATGCCGGATTCGGTGAAGGCCGTGCCTTCGGGCCTGAGCGCCGAGGGTGCCACCGGCAATTGCCCGTTCGGCTGCACGTCGGGATGCGAGATCCGGCCGGTGTGCCAGAGCTGCAGGAAGATCAGGCCGCCATTGGCGTGGACCCCGGCGGTGACCGGCTTCCAGGCCTCGACCTGCGCCTCACTCCAGATGCCGGGGGTGTAGGCGTAGCCGACCGCCTGGGGCGAGATGTTGGTGGCCTCGCTGATGATGAGGCCGGCATTGGCGCGCTGGGCGTAGTAATCCACGGCGAAGTCCGGCGGCACGCCCTCGGTGGAGGAGCGGCTCCGGGTCAGCGGCGCCATCACGACGCGGTTCTTCAGGGTGAGGTCGCCCAGGGTGAAGGGTTCGAGGATCGGGCTCATGCGGTCGGCTTTGTCCTGGAGGGCGCCGGGCGCAGGCACGCCGGGCTTCAGCCGGGACAAGCAGCGGCGCCGGGCGGTGTTCCAGCGCAGGGGCGGGACGCAGCCCTGCCCCGCTGCGTTGCGCGCCCCATAGGGGCGCTCAGCGCTCTACCCTCCCGCCATTGGCGGCCACGAGCGCGAGCATCGTCTGCCCGAGCACGTGCTGGCGGACGTCGAGGCTGGTGATGTCGACGTTGTACACATCCGGTCTTCGACGCCCGAGCAGGCCCGTCCCACCGCGATCGAACAGGCGCCGGGGCGGAAGGGGCGTATGCAGGCCCAGGCGAACCCCGCACCCATTCCTCCTCGGAACGATCCGCGCGGTCGCCACGTCCGTCCAGCGAAGGGTTTGCCCGGAACGCCGGTCGGTGACGCCATCGGAATTGAGGATCAGGGTCGGGCCCGCCCGGGTCAGATCTTCCAGCCCGAAGAGGGCCTTCGGCATGAAACCAAGCAACAGGAACGCCAGGGCGCACAGGACCAGGACCGATCCGCCTGGATCGGCCGCCACCGTCAAGGCGTGCCAGAGCAGCATCACAAACAACACCAGCGTGGGCATCATGCAGCACCACGCGATGGCGGTGATCGCGATCTGCCCGAACGTGCGGGCCCGGGCGGCCAGCGGGAGCGACACCGAAATCGGCGGGATGTTGTAGGTCCGCGAGAACGTGATCTCACCCGGGATCTCGACGATCAACGCAGTCCACCCGTGGTTGGCCGCGCCGGATACGGGCGATCCGCGAATGGAAGGTCGAGGACCATCGGGCCGGCCCCGCCCTCAATACCCCTTGGCGGCGATCGCCTCGCGCCAGTTCACCGCCCGGCGGGCCATGCCGATGTGCTGGCGCTCGTACATGCGGCCCTCGATCTTGATCGCGCCGCGCTTGGCGTTCTCCTCGCGGTCGAAGGCCTCGATGACCAGGCGGGCGCGGCGGACCTCCTCGTCGGAGGGGGCAAAGCACGTGTTGGCCGGCTCGAGCTGGTTGGGGTGGATCAGGGTCTTGCCGTCGAAGCCGAGGTCGCGGGCCTGCTGGCACTCGGCCCGGCAGCCCGCCACGTCCTCGATGTCGTTCCAGACGCCGTCGAGGATGGTCAGACCCTCGGCCCGGGCGGCCGCCAGGGTGAACATCATCCAGGGCAGCATCGGCACGCGGCCGGGCACGAGCTGGGCCCAGGTGTCCTTGGCCAGATCGTTGGTGCCGAGCACGAAGCAGGTCAGGCGGGTGCGCCGGTCGCGGCGCGCCTTGGCGATCTCCTGGATGTTCAGGATCGCCGCCGGGGTCTCGATCATCGCCCAGACGGCGATGCTCTCGGGGGCGTCGAGGGCCTCGAGATGGTTGGCGATGCTCTCCAGCACGGCCGGCGAGGACACCTTGGGCATCAGGATCGCGTCGGGGCGCGCCTCGATCGCCGCCTTCAGGTCGGCCTCGCCCCAGGGCGTCTGGGGGGCGTTGACGCGGATGATGATCTCGCGCTCGCCGTAGCCGCCGCCCTTCACGGCGGCGCAGACCTGCTCGCGGGCGATCTCCTTGGCGTCGGGCGCCACCGCGTCCTCCAGGTCGAGGATCAGCGAATCGGCCGCCAGGGTCTTCGCCTTGTCGAGCGCCCTCTGGTTCGAACCGGGCATATAGAGCACGCTGCGGCGCAGGCGGAGGTCGGACATGTCGCGTTCCCGTGGTTTTCGCTGAAGCTTAGTGCAACACGCCCGCACGGACACCCCGATACGGTCGGAATGCCGTGGCATTCCAGCGATTCTGTTGCAATGCACGCGAACCCGGTGCGCGGCCGCGAGCCCCCGCGGGGACGCGCAGGGACGGGGTCCCGGATCGGAGACGGATGAGCGAGCCCTATCAGGTGATCCCGGAGGGGGTCCGCCTCGCCCTGCGGCTGACGCCACGGGCGAACCGCGACGGGCTGGACGGCCTGGTCGCGGATGCCGAGGGGCGCGTCGCCCTGCAGGTGCGGGTGGCCGCGCCACCCGTCGAGGGCGCCGCCAACGCGGCGCTGATAGCCTATCTGGCCAAGGCCCTGAAGCTGCGCCGGTCCGACGTGCGGATCGTCTCCGGCGAGACGGCCCGGCTCAAGATCGTGGTCCTGTCCGGCGAGGGGCCGGCCCTCGCCGCCCGGCTGGCCGAATGGACCAAGGCCGCCCCTCTGCGCCGCTGAGCGGGACACTCCTAATGGCGGAGCGGCGCCGTGAGGCTGAAGATCACCGTGTAGTCGGGGTTCTCGACCACCGGGTCCCCGGGCGAGAGCTGGTACGCGCCGGGATCGGCCGGCTCGATGGCTTCGAGGATCGGCACCATCGTGAAGGGGGCCGCGCCGTCGAAGGGCCGGATGGTGATGCCGGCCTCGGGATCGACCGTCTCGACCCGGCCGAAGACCTGCTCGCGCCGGATCAGGGTTCCGTCGTGGTCGAGATAGGTGACGCCGACGAAGAGGGTCGCGCCCAGCAATTGATGGGCGAACCCGTCGTCCCACTCGATGCCGGAATCGTCCTGTCCGAGGTCGCTCATGCGGACAGGGATGGCGAAAAACCGCGCCCTCGGCAAGCGTCCCGCGGCTTGGCTGCCCCTCAGAACAGGCGGCTGCCGTCCGGCACCGCCTGGTCCGGTCGGAACAGCACGACGGCGCCGTCCGCGTCGGCGAATCCGAGGGTCAGCACCTCGGACAGGAACTTGCCGATCTGGCGCGGCGGGAAGTTCACCACGGCGGCGACCTGCCGGCCGGGCAGGTCCTCGGCCCGGTAATGCTCGGTGATCTGCGCGCTGGAGCGCTTGATGCCGATCGCCGGCCCGAAATCGATGACGAGCTTCAGGGCCGGCTTGCGCGCCTCCGGGAAGGGCTCGGCCGACACCACCGTGCCGACCCGGATGTCCACCGCCAGGAAGGCGTCGAAGGTGATGGCCGGGGCGGCCGGCGCATCGGGGGCGTGGCTGACGTGCATGGGCTCAGGCCGCGCGGAGCTGCCGGCGTTTGCCGGCGGACGAGACCTGCATCAGCGCGACCATGACCAGGATGGTGCCGAGATAGACCAGCACCTGCATGGCGCTGGGCCGGTCGGTGTAGCCCACGAGGGCGTGGAGCACGCGGCCGACGAGGCTGTCCTCCCGCAGGACGGCGGAGGTGTTCCAGAGGGGCCGGTCGAGCACGGTGATCAGGCCCGCATTGGTCAGGAACTGCGCGGCCTGGGCCGCGAGGCCCGCCGCCAGCAGGACGATGAGCCCGCTCGTCACCGAGAAGACGTAGCGGGTCGGGATCGCCGCGAGGCCGAAATAGCTCACCGAGGAGGTGGCCGCGCCGACGGCGACGCCGGCCAGGGCGCCGAACTGGATGTCGGGCCCCGAGGTGCCGGAGGCGACGAGGCCGTAGAGGAACAGCACGAGTTCGGCGCCCTCGCGCAGGATCGCGGCGCCGACGACGAGGGCGAGGCCCGCGGCCGCGCTCTGGCCGGTGCGCACCGCCTCGCCGGCGGCCCGCAATTCGCCCGCGAGCTCGCGCCCGTGCTTGGCCATCCAGGTGTTGTGCCAGATCAGCATCAGCACGGCGACGATCAGCACGCCGGCATTGAGGATCTCCTGGCCCGCCCCCTCGAAGGCGTCGGAGATCTTCTCGGCGAACAAAGCCACCAGGGCGGCCCCGGCGAGGCCGCCGAGGACGCCGAGGCCGATCCAGCGGCCGCGCCCGGCGATGCCGCGGGTGGCGGCCAGCACGATGCCGATGATGAGGCCCGCCTCGATGACTTCGCGGAAGGCGATGACGAAGGCTCCGATCATGCGGAGGATTCCTTTTTCACGTTCGCGGGCGCGGCCGGGTTCGCGGCGCGCCCTACCAGATCCAGAACAGCAGCACCCAGCCCGAGACCGAGAGGGCGCAGGCGGCGGCGATGCCGAGGGTCGCGCCCGCGCGGCGCAGGCCCCGCGCCGAGAGGCCGGCCACCGACCAGGCGAGCCAGACGCTCCACAGGCTGGTGCCGAGGAGCAGGGCGGCCCGCATCTCCGAGACGTAGGGGATGAGGATGCCGTCGCCGCGCAGGAAGGTGACGGTCAGCGCCGAGAGGCCGAGGAAGACGCCGCAGCCCGCCACCGGGATCAGCGTCTGGGTGAGGTGGTGGAAGCGCGCCCGCGACCAGCCCAGGGACAGGGTCGCCAGGGCCACGAGGCCCGAGAGCGAGAGGCCGAGGACGATCGCGGCGGTCGCGATGTAGCCGAGCAGCAGCCCGCCATCGAGGAGGCTGAGCACGTCGTTGTGCTCGGGGTAGTTCGTCAGGATGTACCAGGGCAGCGTGGTCTCGAGGGGCCAGGTCGTGCCGCGCTCGATCAGCCAGGTCGCCAGCGCCTGTTTGACGTCGATGAACCAGGGGCTCGAGGACCACTGGAAGGCGCCGACGGCCAGGCCCATCATGCCGAACAGGATCAGCATGGTCTGGTCGAGGCTCGGCTCGGTGCCGGCGACGTGGACGATCTCGTGGGTGGGCGAGCGCCGGGCGAGGCGCACGGCCCCGCGATAGCCCGAGCAGCGCCCGCACATGTGGCAGGCGCCCGCCCCGTTCATGGTCTTGACCGGAACCAGCGGCGCGCAATTGAACGCGTCCCCGCGGGGCTTGGACGCGGTGGCCCCGCGGGGCTTGGGCGAGGCGGCCCAGGCGGCGTGATCCACCTGGAAGCTCACCGGCGCGAGCTTGGCGAGCACCGCGAAGACGCCGTTGACGGGGCAGAGGTAGCGGCACCAGACCCGCTTGTTGCGGCCGTAGAGCAGCCCGACGGCGATCGCCGCCACGGTGGAGCCGCCGAGCACCGCCAGCACCGGCTTCGGATAGCCGTAGACGCTGACCATCTGGCCGTAGACCGTGGTGCCGGCGAAGGCGACGAAGGGCCAGCCGCCCCAGGTGATCCAGCGCGGCACGGCGCGGCCGAGGCTCCAGCGGCTGGCGAACTCGGTGAGCGCGCCCTCGGGGCAGAGGATACCGCACCAGGCCCGGCCGACCACCACCATGCTGACCAGCACGAAGGGCCACCAGATCCCCCAGAAGGCGAACTGGGCGAAGACCGTCAGGTTGTTCCACAGGTGCGCGCTGCGGTCGGGCAGCGGCAGGAAGGCCGGCACCGCGACCAGCACGAGGTAGACGGCGACCACGCCCCACTGGATGGTGCGGATCGTGCCGCCGTGGCGCTGCATCCAGGCCCCGAGATCCGCGAGCTTCGCGTCGATCCAGGCGTCCCGGGCGTCGCGCGGCGTGCGGACGTCTTGCGGCTTGATGGACGTCGAGACTGCCATTCCGGTGGGCTTCGCCAGGGTTATCGAGACCGCTTCACTTCGCCACCAGGGTGGCCTTGGCGTTGGGGTGGAAATCGTCGAACACGTCGTAGCTGCCCGGATCGACGGTGCGGAAGACGATGGAGGAGGTCGCGCCCGCGGCGAGCGCCTTCTCCCGCTTCAGCTCGACGCTCTCGAACTCCACCGGGCTCGTGCCCGTGTTGGTGATCTCGAGCTTGAACCGGGTGTTGGCCGGGACCTCGATGACGTTCGGGACGATGGTCCCGTCCTTCATCTCGACCTTGATGACCGGCAGGTCTTCTGCGCAGGCCGGAGAGGCGGCGAGGAGACCGCCCGCGAAGGCGCAGGCCAGGATACGGCGGAGAACGGCCATGGGGCTCAGTAGGCTCCCTTCTTGCCGATGCCCGCGAAGGTGAAGTCCTGGATCAGGTCGAAGGGCTTGAACCACTCGGCGACGCCGGTCTCCTTGTCGACGTGGCGGCCGAAATGGCTGTGCGGGCCGGGGGGTGCGACGGTGAGCTTCAGGCGGTAGCGGCCGGGCCCGGAGAGCTTGACGTTGTCGCCGTAATGCGGGCCGTCATTGGCGACCATCGGCATCAGCGAGCCGGTGACCTTCGGGCCGGTGGCGGCCTCGCCCTCCAGCTTGGTGATCTCGAAGCTGACCGTCAGGGAGGGAACCCAGTCGCCCTCGGCGAAGCCGTTGCGGTTGTCCTTTGCGGCGTGGATGTCGGCCTCGAGATGGATGTCGGACTGCGCGGCCGCGCGCATCATGTCCGGCGGGTCCATCTCGATCGGCTGCAGGTAGACGGCACCCACCTCGATCCCGTTCTGGGTCACGTGCGGGCCGATCGGCGTCTCCTTCGCCTGGGCCGCGTTCCCGAGGGAGACGGCGCCGGTGAGCAGGAGGGCCAGGGCGAGGGAGGAGCGGAGATTCTTGCGCATCGTGGCTAGCGCGTAGACCAGACGATTACACAAGCAAAGAGGCTTTTTCGTCACGTTTCTGAATGAGAACAATTCCAAACTGAGGATCTACCTGCGCCGGCAAGTAGATCTTTCCTATTGTCAGGCCCTTTGCCTTGTCGAACGCGAAGAAACGCCCTAGCCCGTCGGTATCGAACCGCTTCGACGTCCGGTTCCGTCTCAGGCGGGCGTGTATGCGCCGGTCCGCTTGTCCAGCGGAATCGTGCCCGCCGGGGCGAAGGTCCGGCGCGTGAGCCCGGGATAGGCCAGCGCCTGGCTGATCCCGCGGCCGGCCAGCAGAATCAGGAACGAGAGCCACAGGCCCCCGTTGCCGAGGCCCGCCGCATGGGCGGAAAAGAGGGCGACGCCGTAGAGCGCGGTCGCGACGAGCATCAGGTTGCGCATCGCCCGCGTCCAGGTGGCGCCGATATAGATGCCGTCGAAGGCGAAGGGCACGGCCGCCATCAGCGGGGCGAGCGCCGCCGGCAGCAGGTAGAGCCGGGCCATGGCACGCACCTCCGGGCTCGTCGTCACCGCGTCGATGAAGGCGTTGCCGGCGACGAGGAACCCGCCCGCGATGGCGCCGCCGAAGGCCAGGCACCAGAGCAGGCTCAAGCGCGCGGCGCGGCGGAAGCGGGCCTCGTCCCGGGCGCCCACCGCCTGCCCGCACAGGGTTTCGGCGGCGGTGGCGAAGCCGTCGAGGAAGAAGCCGCCGATCATGAAGAGATTCCACAGGACGGCATTGGCCGCCAGCACCACGTCGCCGGAGCGGGCGCCCAGCGCCGAGAACAGGGTGATGCAGCCGACCAGCAGCAGGGTGCGGATCATCACGTCGGCGTTGACGCTGAGCATCCGGGCGAGCGCCAGGGGATCGCGCACCACCCGGAGCGGCACCGCGAAGGGCCGCGAGCCGAGCCGCGCCAGCAGGACCAGACCGAGGCCGGCGCCCGCCGCCTCGGCGATCAGGGTGGCGAGCCCGGCGCCGGCGACGCTCATGTCCGCCCCGAGGACGAAGACGAGGGTGAGGACGATGTTGGTGAGGTTGATGGCGACCTGCAGGATCAGCCCGAGATCGGTGCGCCCGCGCCCGAGCACGGAGCCGAGGATGGCGTAGTTCGCCAGGGTGAAGGGGGCGGCGAAGATGCGGATGTGGAAATAGGCCGCCAGGGCGGCGATCACGGCCGGGCTCGCGCCGCTCAGGGAGAAGGCGGCCCGGCCGATCGGGCCCTGCAGCCCCACGATGACCAGCCCGACGACCAGCGCCGCCGCCAGGGCGCGGGCCAGCGTCCGGTCGACTTCCGCCGCGTCGTGCGCCCCCACCGCCTGGGCAGTGAGCCCGGCCGTGGCCATGCGCAGGGAGCCGAACGACCAGAAGATCGCGTCGAAGATCACGGCGCCCAGCGCCATCGCCCCGAGGAGCGCGGCATCGCCGAGCCGGCCGATCACGGTGGCGCCGACGAAGCCGAGGAGCGGCGTCGTCACGTTGGCGAGCGTCATCGGCAGGGCGAGCGCGAGGACGCGCCGGCTGGTCGCCGGGCTGGTCGAAGGCGTCATGTCACGAGTGTCCCGTAGCGGCCGTCCGGGCGGCGATCCGATCCGTTCAGTGGCAGCCGCAGCCGCTGCCGCAGCTTCCGCCCGTCTCGCTGGGCGGTGCGGCCGGCTTCGCACTCCGGCGCACGGGGTCGCGGCTCAGGCCCCGGTCTTCCAGCTCGGACAGGTAGGTGGCCCAGCGGTTCCGGTACTCGCGCCCGAGGTCGTAGAGGTAGCCCCAGCCGTAGAGGCCGGTATCGTGCATGTCGTCGAAGGTCAGCTTGACGGCGTAGTTGCCGATCGGCTCGACCTTGAGGATCGCCACGTCGCGCTTGCCGCCGACGACCTTGCGCTCGGAGGGCGAGTGACCCTGGACCTCGGCCGAGGGGCTCGAGACCCGGAGATACTCCGCCGGCAAGGCGAAGCGGCCGCCATCCTCGAAGGCGACGTTGAGGGTGCGCTTGTCGCCCGAGAGACGGATCTCGGTGGGCCAGCGCTCGGGAGCGGCCGGGGCCGCATGCGGATCGACAGCCTGTTGGTTCATGGTGACGTCCTTCCGGCGGCGTCGGCGATGGGGATCGCCGGACGCCTGCCTTGCATGGCTCCTGCGACGGACGCAAACTTGCCCGCGAGGGTGCGAGACCTCATATGACGTGCCATGTTAGGTTCGTCACGCGACCGCGCCAACGTTTCCTCACCCCGACAGAGCACAGAAACCCGCATGTGGGGTCCCCGCGCCACCGACGATGCCGCCCCGGTCGCTCCGGCGCCGCTGATCGACCCGTTTCAGCGGGCGATTACCTACCTGCGCATCTCGGTCACCGATCGCTGCGACCTGCGTTGCGTGTACTGCATGTCGGACGACATGCAGTTCCTGCCCAAGCGCGACCTGCTCTCCCTGGAAGAACTGGACCGGCTCTGCGCCGTGTTCATCCAGCGCGGCGTGCGCAAATTGCGCATCACCGGCGGCGAGCCCCTGGTCCGGCGCGACATCATGCACCTGTTCCGGCGCCTGTCCCGCCACCTCGACACGGGGGCGCTGGAAGAGCTGACGATGACCACCAACGGCACGCAGCTCGGCCGCTTCGCGCCGGAGCTCGCCGAACTCGGCGTGCGCCGCGTCAACGTCTCCCTCGACACCCTCGACCCGGACAAGTTCCGGGCGGTGACCCGCCGGGGCGACCTCAAGGTCGTGCTCGACGGCATCGAGACGGCGCGCAAGGCCGGCATCAAGGTCAAGATCAACGCCGTGGCGCTCAAGGGCGTCAACGAGGACGAGATCGCCGACATGATCGCCTGGGCGCACGGCGACGGCATGGACATGACGCTGATCGAGGTGATGCCGCTCGGCGAGATCGAGGGCGACCGCACCGATCAGTTCCTGCCCCTCTCGGTCGCCCGCGCCCGGCTCGAGCAGCGCTACACCATGACCCCCCTGCCCGACCGCACCGGCGGCCCGGCCCGCTACGTGCGCATCGCCGAGACCGGCGGCCGCCTCGGCTTCATCACGCCGCTCACCCACAATTTCTGCGAGAGCTGCAACCGGGTGCGCCTGACCTGCACCGGCAAGCTCTACATGTGCCTCGGCCAGGAGGACGCCGCCGATCTCCGGGCGGCCCTGCGCGCCTCCCCCGACGACGCCCTAGTGACCCAGGCGGTGATCGACGCCATCGCGCGCAAGCCCAAGGGCCACGACTTCGTCATCGAGCGCGCCCGACCGGCCGCCGTGCCGCGCCACATGAGCGTCACCGGCGGATAAGTCCCCGCCTCGGTTTGACCCCCGCGGGCATCGCTCCTAGACCCAGCTCGTATTCAGGATACGAGCGGAGATGACGATGGCGAAGGTAGCGTTTCTGGGCCTCGGCGTGATGGGCGGCCCGATGGCCCGCCACCTCGCCGCCAAGGGCCATGAGGTCACCGTCTACAACCGCACCACCGCCAAGGCGGAGGCCTGGGTCGCCGCCCATGGCGGCGCCTTCGCGGCCACCCCGCGCGAGGCCGCGAAGGGCCAGGCCATCGTCTTCGCCTGCGTGGGCAACGACGAGGATCTGCGCAGCGTCACCCTCGGCGCGGACGGCGCCTTCGCGGGCATGGACAAGGGCGCGATCTTCGTCGACCACACCACCGCCTCGGCCGAGGTCGCCCGCGAGCTCGCCGATGCCGCGAAGGCCGCCGGCCTCGGCTTCATCGACGCCCCCGTCTCCGGCGGCCAGGCGGGCGCCGAGAACGCGGCGCTCACCGTGATGTGCGGCGGCGAGGCCGAGACCTACGCGGCGGTCGAGCCCGCCATCCTGTGCTTTGCCCGCGCCAGCCGCCTGATGGGCCCGGCCGGCTCCGGCCAGCTCACCAAGATGGTCAACCAGATCGCCATCGCGGGCCTGGTCCAGGGCCTGTCCGAGGCGGTGCACTTCGCCAAGCGGGCTCATCTCGACGTCGAGGCCGTGCTGGAGGTGATCTCCAAGGGCGCCGCCGGCTCCTGGCAGATGGAGAACCGCGGCAAGACCATGAACGCGGGCAAGTTCGACTTCGGCTTCGCCGTGGACTGGATGCGCAAGGATCTCGGCATCCTCCTGGCCGAGGCCCGGCGCAACGGCGCCCAACTCCCCGTCACCGCCCTGGTCGACCAGTTCTACGCCGACGTGCAGGGCCTGGGCGGCAACCGCTGGGACACCTCGTCCCTCATCGCCCGCCTGGAGAAGTGAGCGCCGCCTGGGCCCGCCCGAGGGCCTCCTCGGGCGGCGTCCAGAGCCAATCGGTGCCCATCTGGTGCCGGAACCAGGTGAACTGGCGCTTGGCGTAGCGCCGGGTGTCGCCCTGCCCGCGCCGGATCGCCTCCGCCCGGGAGAGCGTCCCGTCGAGATGGGCGATCAGGCCCGGCACCCCATGGGCGCGCATGATCGGCAGCAGCGGATCGAGGCGCCGGTCGCGCAGGGCCTCGACCTCGCCGAGCGCCCCGTGCGCGATCATCGCCTCGAAGCGGGCGTCGATGGCCCGGCGCAGGGCCTCGCGCTCGGGGGCCAGGAACAGCTTCAGGAGCGGCAGGCCGGCGAGCGGCCCGGGCGTGCGCGCGCCCTGGAAATCCGCGATCGGCCGGCCGGTCGCCGCGAACACCTCGAGGGCGCGCATCACCCGCGCCCGGTCGCTCGGGCGCAGGGCTTCCGCCCCGGCGGGGTCGCGGGCGGCCAGGTCGGCGTGCAGGTCCTCCGTCGCCCGGCCCTCGGCCCGCGCCCGCAGGGCCGCGCGGACCGCGTCCGGCACCGGCGGCAACTCCGACAGCCCCTCCTCCAGCGCCCGGAAATACAGGCCGGTGCCGCCGACGAAGATCGGCAGGCGGCCCGCCGCGCGAAGCGCCCCGATCAGCGGCGCGGCCTCGCGGGCGAAGTGCCCGGCCGAGTAGTTCACCGCCCCGTCGACATGGCCGTAGAGGCGGTGGGGCGCCTCGGCCTCCTCGTCCGCGCTCGGCCGGGCCGAGAGCCGGCGCAGGTCGGCATAGACCTGCATCGAGTCGGTGTTGACCACCACACCGCCGAGCGCGCGCGCCAGCGCCAGCGCCAGACCCGACTTGCCCGAGGCGGTCGGCCCTGCGATGAGGATCGCCGCCGGCGGGGTGTGCGCGTGCGCGCGTTGCGTGACCGGCGGCACTGGCGTGGAAAGCTCCCGGATGACCCTCGTCGCGATCCTGATAGCAAACGAGAGCCGCCCCGCCATCACCGATGCGGTCTTGGCCGAGACCCGGGCGGTGATGCGCACGGAGCACCAGCCCCGCATCCTGCACGGCGAGGTCGCCGCGGAAGTCCTGGTGCCGGGCGCCGAGGCGGATGCGCCGGCGCTCGCGCGCCGCCTGCGCGCGGCGCTCGCCTCCGAGCCGATCGACGTCGCGGTCCTGAGCGCCGGTCCGCACCGGCGCAAGCGCCTGTTCCTGGCCGACATGGACTCGACCATGATCGAGCAGGAATGCATCGACGAACTCGCCGACACGATCGGGCTGAAGGACCATGTCGCCGCCATCACCGAGCGGGCCATGCGGGGCGAGATCGCCTTCGGCCCGGCCCTGCGCGAGCGGGTCGCCCTGCTGCGCGACGTGCCCGTGGACAAGATCGACGCGCTGATCGCCGAGCGCATCACCCTGACGCCGGGCGGACGCACCCTGGTGCAGACCATGAAGGCGCACGGCACCCATACCTGCCTGATCTCGGGGGGCTTCACCCTGTTCACCGGTCCGGTCTCGGCCCGGATCGGCTTCGACGAGGCCCACGCCACCACCCTCGGTGTCCGTGACGGCCGGCTCACCGGCGAGGTCATCGAGCCGATCGTCGACAAGGAGACCAAGCGCGCGACCCTGATCGCCCTGCGCGGCCGCCTCGGCCTCGACGCCGCCGAAACCCTGGCGGTGGGGGACGGCGCCAACGACCTCGACATGCTCGGCGAGGCCGGCCTCGGCGTCGCCTTCCGGGCCAAGCCCAAGGTGGCGGCCGCCGCGCAGGTGCGCATCGACCACGGCGACCTCACGGCCCTGCTCTACCTGCAGGGTTATGCCTCGGCCGAATTCGTGGGCTGAGCGGCGCCGGCATGCGGAGGTGCCGTAGGCGGCCCCGGGATGACATGGTGCTGCGCGCGGGTTTCCGGCCTGGACACATCCGACACCACACCGTCATTCCGGGTCGCCGCAGGCGAACCCGGACCCGAAGGGGCGCGCCAACGGCGTGCAATCCAGAGCCGCTGACCCTGCAAGACCTTGCGCCACCTGTGCTTCTGAATCCCGGGCTCCGCTGCGCGGCCCCGGGATGACGGGGAGCGACGGGACATGCTTCGGCCGGTGAATCGGCCGGCTGCGAATCGGAGTAGCCCCACCTACCAAAACAAAACCGCCGCCCTCTCGGGCGGCGGCTTCGTCGCGTCACCGTGGCAGGACGGATCAGTCGATCCCCAGCGCCACGAAGCGGACGTCGCCGCTCGCGCTGGCGACCAGGAGCAGGACGGACTTGCGACCGTCCTTCTTGAGCTGGTCGATGCGCTTGCTGACGTCGGCCGGCGCGCTCACCGCCTCCTGGCCGACCTCGACGATGACCTCGCCCGGCTTGATCTGCTTGTCGGCCGCCGTGGAGTTCGGATCGACGCGGGTGACGAGGACGCCCTTCAGGCCGTCCTTGAGGCTGTAGCGCTTGCGCGCCTCGTCGGTGATGCCCGAGAGGTTGAGGCCGAGCACCTGGCGCACCGCGCTCTCCGGCTCGGGCTGCTTGACGCTGGCCAGGGTCGGCTTCTCGGTGTCTTCCAGCCGGCCGAGGGTGACGGACTTCGTGGTCTCGGCGCCCTTGCGGATCACCAGCACGTCCACGGTCTTGCCGACCGGGGTCGAGGCGACGATGCGCGGCAGGTCGCTGGACGACTTCACCGCCGTGCCGTTGAACTTGACGATGACGTCGCCGATCTCGAGGCCGGCGGCCTTGGCCGGGCCCTTCTCGTCGACGCCGGCCACGAGCGCGCCCTTGACCCCGTCCTTCATGTCGAGGGCTTCGGCCGTGGTCTCGTCGACGTTCTGGATGCGCACGCCGAGCCAGCCGCGGCGGACCTCGCCGAACTCGCGCAGCTGGTCGATGACCTGGGAGGCGTTGTTCGACGGAACCGCGAAACCGATGCCGACCGAGCCGCCGGTGGGCGACAGGATCGCGGTGTTGATGCCGATGACCTCGCCGTTCATGTTGAACAGCGGCCCGCCGGAATTGCCCTTGTTGATGGCCGCGTCGGTCTGGATGTAGTTGTCGTAGGGGCCGGACTCGATGTTGCGGCCGCGCGCCGAGACGATGCCGGCCGAGACCGAGCCGCCGAGGCCGAACGGGTTGCCGATGGCGATGACCCAGTCGCCCGGGCGCATCTTCTCGGAATCGCCGAACGGCACGGCCTTCAGGGGCTTGCCGGCTTCCGGCTTCACCCGCAGCACCGCGAGATCGATCTTGGCATCCTTGCCGATGATCTCGGCCTTCAGCTTGGTGCCGTTGTGCAGGATGACCTGGATGTCGTTGGCGTCGCCGATGACGTGGTTGTTCGTCACCACGATGCCGGAGGCGTCGATGATGAAGCCCGAGCCGAGGGAGTTGGACTTGCGCTGGCGCGGGCGCTCCGCCTCGCTGCGGTCGCCACCGGCGCCGCCGCGCTGGCCGCGCTTGTTGAAGAACTCCTCGAACAGGTCCTCGAAGGGCGTGCCCTGGGGCAGCTGCGGGCCGGAACGGGTGCTGGGGCGCGCGTCGACGGTGGTCGAGGCCGAGATGTTGACCACGGCGTCGGTGACCTGGTCGGCGAGGTCGGCCAGGGATTCGGGGCCCTTGGCGAAGGCCGGCGCCGGGGCGCCGGTCACGGCCAGGGAGGTCGCCAGCGCCGCGGCGGCGAGGGCGGAGCGCAGGCTGCGCTGGAGCGCTCGGGAACGGGGCGCCCGGACGGCGCTCGCGACGGGAAGCATGGTCGACCTCATGTGTGTCTGGACGGTCTTAGATCGTCCGCGCCGGTCCCCGATCAAGAGTCCGGCGGCGAACCGAGGGTTCGCCGCCGGCATGTGGTCGGGTCCCGTCAGCGGGTGCTGCCCGTCGTGCCGGGCTCCGCCGGCGCCCGCGTGCGGGCGGCCGGGCTCGCGGGGGTCCGGCCCTGCGGATCGCTGAAGTACCGGAAGAAGTCCGACGAGGGGCTGATCACCAGCCGGGTGTCGGAGCCCTTCAGGCCGGTCTCGTAGGCCTGCATGGAGCGGTAGAAGCTGAAGAAGTCCGCGTCCTTGCCGTAGGCTTCCGCCAGGATGCGGTTCTTGTCGGCGTCGCCCTGGCCGCGCAGGGTCTCGGCCGTCTGGTTGGCCTCCGAGAGCAGCACGGTGACGTCGCGGTCGGCCTTGGCCTTGATCGTCACCGCGGCCTGCTCGCCGGTGGCGCGGATGTCGGCCGCCTCGCGCTGGCGCTCCGTCGTCATGCGCTTGTAGACCGCCGAGCTGTTCTGGGCCGGGAGGTCGACGCGGGTCATGCGCAGGTCGACGATCTCGACGCCGAGCTCCTTCGCCTGCCGGTTCACGTCGGCCTGGATCTGGTTCATCAGCTCGGCGCGCTGGGTCCGCACGATGGCGTCGCGGGTCGAGCGGGCGAGCAGGTTGCGCAGGGCCGAGTTGGTGAAGCTCGCCAGGAGGGTGTTGGCGCGGGCGATGTTGTTGGCCGACTGGTAGAACTTCAGCGGATCGACGATCCGGTAGCGCGCGAAGGCGTCCACCTCGAGGTTCTGGCGGTCGGTGGTCAGCAGGGTCTGCACCGGCAGGTCGAGATCGAGCACCCGCTTGTCGAACAGGACGACGTTCTCGAAGAACGGGAGCTTGAAGTAGAGCCCGGGCTTGTCGGTGCCGGTCTGGTTCAGGACGGCGCGGACGCCGCCGAAGCGCAGCACCAGGGCCTGCTGCATCTGGCCCACGGTGAAGACCGAGGCGTAGAGGCCGACGACGATGGCGGCGGCCGCGATCATCAGGCCGGTGCGGAGGGCTTGGTTGTTCATCGGGCCACTCCACCGGCAGCGTTGCGGGGACCGAACTCGGTGAGCGGCAGCACCGGCAGGACGCCGGCGGCGCTGGCGCCTGACCCGGCGCCGGCCCCGTTCTGATCGATGATCACCTTGTTGACCGAGCCCAGGACCCGCTCCATCGTTTCGAGGAAGATGCGCTCGCGGCTGATGACCGGCGCGATCCTGTAGGATTCGTAGACCTGGCTGAAGCGGGAGGCCTGGCCGGTCGCGTCGGCGGTGGACTGCGTCTTGTAGGCCTCCGCCGCCTGGACGATCTGGGCGGCCTTACCGCGGGCCTGCGGAACCTCGCGGCTCTCGTAGGTACGCGCGTCGTTCTTGGCGCGCTCGGCGTCCTGCTGGGCGGCGTTCACGTCGAAGAAGGCGGGCCGCACCTCCGGCGGAGGCTGCACGCTGACGAGCTGCACGAGCTCGATGCGCACGCCGGCGCCGTACTCGTCGAGGGCCTTCTGGGTGATCTCGCGGACCTCCTGGGCGACGCTCGACTGCTCGTTGGTGAGGATCGGCTGGATGTTGCGGCGGCCGACCACTTCGCGCATCGCGCTCTCGGCGATGGCCTTGATCGTGCCCTCGGGATTCTCGAGGTTGAAGACGAAGTCGGAGGCCTTCAGGGGGTTGATGCGCCACTGCACCTCGAAGTCGAGGTCGACGATGTTCTCGTCGCCGGTGAGCATCAGGCTCTCCTCGGGCTTGTCGACGGTGCGGGCCTGGTTGCCGAGGCCGGCGCGGTAGCCGATCTGCACGCTGTTGACCTGGCCGACATTGGGCTTGGTCACGGCGCCGATGGGAGCCGGGAAGTTGTAGTTCAGGCCCTGGCCGGTGGTGCTGGTGTAGCGGCCGAAGACGGTCTCGATGCCGACCTGCTGCGGCGCCACGGTGTAGAACCCGGTGGCGAGCCAGACGGCGACCACGATGCCGCCGGCGATCAGGAGGCCGCGGCCGCCGCCGAAGGAGCCGCCCGGGAGCACGCCGCGCAGCCGGTCCTGGCTGCGCCGCAGGAGTTCCTCGAGGTCGGGCGGGGTCTTGCCGCCGCCGCCGCCACCGCCCCACGGGC
>NZ_JBYSXL010000047.1:0-36425 GCF_058782155.1 Methylobacterium sp. FW306-05-D | reverse complement strand
GGGGAGGGGGTCGGGGAGGGGACGGGCGTGGTCTGGAGCATGGCGCCGTTTCCTCTCAGTGGCCGAGATAGACTTCGATGACCTTCGGGTCGTTCTTGACCCGCTCCATCGAGCCCTCCGACAGGACCTTGCCCTGGTGCAGCACGGTGACCCGGTGGGCGATGTCCTCGACGAACTTCATGTCGTGCTCGATCACCAGCACCGAGCGGCCCTGGATGATCTGGTTGAGGAGTTCGGCGGTCTTGATGCGCTCGCCGACGCTCATCCCCGCCACCGGCTCGTCGAGCATCAGCAGTTCCGGGTCCTGGATCAGCAGCATGCCGATCTCGAGCCACTGCTTCTGGCCGTGGCTGAGGAACTCGGCCCGCTCGAGGAGCTGGTCCTTGAGGAAGATCATGCTGGCGACCTCCTCGATCCGGTCGCGGACCTCGGCGTCGCGCTTGAAGGTCAGGGCCCCGAAGACCGAGCGGCCGCGGGGATAGGAGATCTCCAGGTTCTCGAACACCGTCAGGTCGTCGTAGATCGACGGGGTCTGGAACTTGCGCCCCACCCCGGCCTGGACGATGGCGCTCTCGGAGAGCTTGGTCAGTTCCTGGCCCTTGTACTTGATCGAGCCGGCGCTGGCCTTGGTGCGCCCGCAGATGAGGTCGAGCACCGTGGTCTTGCCGGCCCCGTTGGGGCCGATGATCACCCGGATCTCGTTGGGGTCGACGTAGAACGAGACGTCGTTGACCGCCTTGAATCCGTCGAAGGAGACGGTGAGGGCCTCCACGGCCAGCAGGAAGGTCTTCTCGGCCGGGTCGGCGCCGATGATGTGCGAGGGCAGGATGGCGGCGTTCATCGGGAATCCTACTCGGCGGCGTGCGGCAGGGCGACGGCGGGGGCGGGCTCCAGGGCCTTCACGCGCCGGGTCAGGCGGGGCTCGACATAGGTGCGGTAGATGCCCGCCAGGCCGTTGGGGAAGGCCAGCACCACGGCGATGAAGAGCGCGCCGAGGCCGAACAGCCAGAGCTCCGGGAAGCTCTCCGAGAAGCTGGTCTTGGCCCAGTTCACGAGGAGCGTGCCCCAGACCGCGCCGAACAGCGACAGGCGCCCGCCGACGGCGGCGTAGATCACCATCTCGATCGAGGGCACGATGCCCACGAAGGAGGGCGACATGAACCCGACCTGGAGGGTGAACATCGCCCCCCCGATGGCGGCGAAGACGGCCGCGAGGCAGAACGCGAAGGTCTTGAAGCTCGCCACCTGGTAGCCCGAGAACCGGACCCGGTCCTCCTTGTCGCGCATGGCCACGAGGATGCGCCCGAGCTTCGACTTCTTCACCAACTGGGCGAACAGGATGCAGCCGACGAGGAGGCCCGCATTCACGAAGTAGAGGATGTTGTGGGCGCTGTCGGTGCGGATGTCCCAGCCGTGCAGGGTGCGCAGATCCGTGATGCCGTTGATGCCGCCGGTATAGCCCTGCTGGCCCACGATGAGGATCGTCAGGATGGCGGCGATGGCCTGGGTGATGATGGCGAAGTAGGTGCCGCCGACGCGGCGCCGGAACATCGCCGTGCCGATGACGAAGGCGAAGAAGGCCGGCACCACGATCACCGCGATGAGCGTGAAGGGCAGGCTCTGGAACGGCTTCCAGAACCAGGGCAGGGCGGTGATCTGGTTCCAGTCCATGAAGTCGGGGATGCCCGGCGTCGACTGGATCTTGGTGTTCTCGACGCTGGAGGCCTCCAGCTTGAGATACATCGCCATCAGGTAGCCGCCGAGGCCGAAGAACACCCCCTGTCCGAGGGACAGGATGCCGCCGAAGCCCCAGCAGATGACGAGGCCCAGCGCCACGAAGGAATAAGTCAGGTACTTGCCGACGAGGTTGAGCCGGAAGGCGTCGAGCAGCAGCGGCAGCACCACGAAGATGACGGCCACGAGGAGCGCGAGGCTCACCCACTCCATCGGCTTCATGAAGGGGTTGTCGTTGACGACGGGGGTGGGGGATGTGGAGCGGGTCATGACGTTCAGGCTCCTCAGCGCCGGACCTTGAGGGTGAAGAGGCCCTGGGGCCGCAGCATCAGGATGCCGACCACCGCCAGCAGGGTGATCACCTTCGCGGTGGAGCCCGAGAGGAAGAATTCCAGGGTCGACTGCGTCTGCGAGATCGAGAAGGCCGAGGCGATGGTGCCGAGCAGCGAGGCGGCGCCGCCGAAGACCACGATCAGGAAGGTGTCGACGATGTAGAGCTGGCCCGAGGTCGGCCCCGTGGAGCCCACCATGGTGAAGGCCGAGCCGGCGATGCCCGCGATGCCGCAGCCGAGGCCGAAGGTGAGGCGGTCGACCCGCTCGGTGTCGATGCCCACCGCGCCGGCCATCGGGCGGTTCTGCACCACGGCGCGGACCTGGGCGCCGAAGCGCGAGCGGTACATCAGGAGCGCGACGCCGACGGTGATCAGGGTGGTGACGCCCATCACGAACATGCCGTTGATGGGGATCTCGATGGTGTCGGTGACCTGGACCGAGCCGATCAGCCAGGACGGCAGCTCGACGCCGACCTCGCGGGCGCCGAAGATCGAGCGGTAGGCCTGCTGCAGGATCAGCGAGAGGCCCCAGGTCGCCAGCAGCGTGTCGAGGGGCCGCTTGTAGAGGTGGCGGATCAGCGCCCATTCCACCAGCATCCCCAGCGCCCCGGAGGCCAGGAAGGCGAGCGCCATCGCCACGAAGAAATAGGCCGGGAACAGGGCCGGCAGGTGGGTCTGGAAGAAGCCCGAGCAGAGGTAGGTCATGTAGGCGCCGAGGATCATGAACTCCCCGTGGGCCATGTTGATCACCCCCATCTGGCCGAAGATGATCGCCAGCCCCAGCGCCATCAGCACGTAGACCGAGAACAGGATCAGCCCGGCGAAGCCCTGCATGACGAAGATCGAGCTGAGATCCCCGAGCGAATAATCACCGAACATGGGTCCGTTCTCCGAAGGATTTCGCCGAGGGATGTGCAAGCCTCGGGCCGCCATCATTCGCCCTTCCGAAAGAGCGCTCGCGTTTGCCGCACCGTCATTCCGGGGCGCCGCAGGCGAGCCCGGAATCCAGAGCCGCCACCGGTGCAGAACCTTGCGGACCCTGCGTGTCTGAATCCCGGGCTCCACGGCGGGCCCCGGGATGACAGTGTGTCCGGATGGTCCGGCAGTCCCTCTCCCTCCGGGCCTTGCCTGGACGGAGAGGACACGCGCACCGGGACCCGGAGGCCTACTGGTAGCCCTTGGGGAACGGGTTCGGCTCGATCAGGTCGGGGCTCTCGTAGACCACCTCGAACTGGCCGGTCGGAAGCGCCTTGGCGACGCGGGTCTTCGACCAGAGGTGATGGTTCGGGTGGATCTTGACGTAGCCTTCCGGGGCCTCCTTGAACTCGATGCCCGGCGAGGCGGCGACCACCTTGTCGACGTCGAAGGAGCCGGCCTTCTCGCAGGCCATCTTCCACAGGAACGGGCCGAGATAGGCGGCCTGGGTCACGTCGCCGATGACGGTCTTCTCGCCCCACATCTTGTGGAAGGCGGCGACGAACTTCTCGTTGTTCGGGTTCTTGAGGGACTGGAAGTACTTCATGCAGGAATAGGCGCCGGCGATGTTGTCGCCGCCGATGCCGTCGACCTCGTCCTCGGTGACCGAGATCGTCAGCAGGGTCTGCTTCGAGAGGTCGATGCCGGCCGCCTTGAGCTGCTTGTAGAACGCCACGTTCGAGCCGCCGACCACGTCGGTGAAGATCACGTCCGGCTTGGTGAGCTTGAGCTTGTTGATCACCGAGTTGAACTGCGTGTGACCGAGCGGGAAATATTCCTCGCCGACGACCTTGGTCTTGAGCACGTTCTCGATGTGCTTGCGGGCGATCTTGTTCGAGGTGCGCGGCCAGATGTAGTCCGAGCCGATGAAGAAGAACGTCTTGGCCTTCTTTTCCTTCGTGACCCAGTTCAGCGATTCGAGGATCTGCTGGGTGGCCTCCTGGCCGGTGTAGAAGACGTTCTTGGACTGCTCCAGGCCCTCGTAGAAGGTCGGGTAGTACAGGAGGCCGTTATACTGCTCGAAGACCGGCAGCGCGGCCTTGCGCGAGGCGGAGGTCCAGCAGCCCATCACGGCGGCGCAATGGTCGTTGACGAGGAGCTTCTTGGCCTTCTCGGCGAAGGTCGGCCAGTCGGAGGCGCCGTCCTCCTGGATGACCTTGATCTTGCGGCCGAGCACGCCGCCCGCCTCGTTGATCTGCGAGATCGCCAGCTTCTCGGCCTGGATCGAGCCGGTCTCGGAGATCGCCATCGTGCCGGTGGCCGAGTGCAGGATGCCCACCGTGACCTCGGTGTCGGTCACCGCGAGGCCGGTGGTGTTCACCGCCGAGGTCGGCGGCGCCGCCGCGAAGCTCATGCGCGGCATCAGGGCGATCGCCGGAACGCCGGCCAGCCCCATGAGAAGCCTGCGCCGCAGCGCCGATTGCAGGCCGTTGCCCTTGTCCTCTGCCATCGTGCCCAAAACCCCTGTCCGTCGTCGCACGGCGCATGGAACGGCCGCGGATCGACGGAGCGGAGGCTAGGCCGCGTTGTGCAGTGCGGCCTATACGCTGTTTTGCGTATGTCGGCGGCCCGCGCACAGGCCCATGCTGACTCACTTCCCCGCGAGTCTGCGGACTCCCGGTTTCCGGGCCCGCGCGTCGCCCGCCGGGCCGGAGCGCGCCTCCGCTCGGGTACACGATCGACGGGGCACGGTCCTTGCTAAGCTGGGGACGACGGAGCGCCGCGGTCCCGGGCGGGCCGGGATGCCGCGCCAGACCCCGCGCGGCATGGTACCGTCCGCGCCGAACACGATGACCGAGCACCAGCGTATCCTGCCGATCCGGCGCGACTACAACCGCCTCGTCGCCGACGAGACGCTGGAAGACTATGCCCTCCGCTTCACCGCCAAGAAGGCGCGGCGCTGGTCGGGCTTCCGGGTCGCCCAGACCGCCCTGGGGTCGCTCTCCTTCCTCGCCCTGGAGGCGATCGGCGGCACCCTGGTGCTGACGGTCGGGTTCACCAACACCCTGGCGGCCCTCCTGGTGGTCGGCGCCATCATCTTCGCCACCGCGACGCCGATCAGCCTCTACGCGGCCCGCTACGGCGTCGACATCGACCTGCTCACCCGGGGCGCCGGCTTCGGCTATATCGGCTCGACCGTGACCTCGCTGATCTACGCGAGCTTCACCTTCCTGTTCCTCGCCATCGAGGCGGCGATCATGGCGCTGGCCCTGGAGCTCTGCTTCGGGCTTCCGCCGAGCCTCGGCTACCTCGTCAGCGCGCTCGCGGTGATCCCGCTCGTCGTCTACGGCATCGCGATGATCAGCCGCTTCCAGCTCTGGACGCAGCCGGTCTGGATCGTCCTCAACCTCCTACCCCTGGCCTGCATCGCCTGGGCCGGGGACGCGCCGGTGGCGGCCTGGCTCGGCCATCCGGGCGCCGACGGCCTCGGCGGCTTCGACTGGCCGCGCTTCGGGCTGGCCTCCGGCATCCTCCTGGCGCTGCTGGCCCAGGTCGGCGAGCAGGTCGACTTCCTGCGCTTCGTGCCGGCGCGGGAGCCCGGCCGCGCGGGCCGCTGGTGGGCGGCGGTGCTGGGCGCCGGGGGCGGCTGGATCCTGCCCGGGATGCTCAAGATCCTGCTCGGCTCGTTCCTGGCCGTGCTCGCGCTGGCGCACGGCGTGCCCGCCGAGCATGCCGGGGAGCCGACGCGGATGTACGCGGTGGCCTTCGGCTACGTGCTGCCCTCAGGTGCCGGCGCCGTCGCCCTGATGACGCTGTTCGTCGTGGTCTCGCAGCTCAAGATCAACGTCACCAACGCCTATGCGGGCTCCATCGCCTGGTCGAACTTCTTCTCGCGCCTGACCCACAGCCATCCGGGCCGCGTGGTCTGGCTCGTCTTCAACGTCGCCATCGCGCTCCTGCTGATGGAGCTCGGCATCGACAAGACCATCGTCAGCACCCTGTCGCTCTACGCCGTGGTGGTTTCGGCCTGGGTCGGGGCGCTGGCGGCGGATCTGGCCATCAACAAGCCCTTCGGCCTGTCGCCGCCCGGCATCGAGTTCAAGCGCGCGCACCTCTACGCCATCAACCCCGTCGGCACCGGCGCCATGGCGCTGGCGATCCTCACCGGCTTCGCCGCCCATGCGGGCTGGCTCGGGGGGACGGCCGTGCCCTTCGCGCCGATGCTGGCGCTGGCCGTGGCGGGCCTGGGGGCGCCCGCCATCGCGCTCGCGACGGGCGGGCGCTACTACCTCGCCCGCACGCCGCGGACCGACTGGCAGGGGGCGTCCGAGATCACCTGCCGGGTCTGCGAGCACCCGTTCGAGCCCGAGGACATGGCCCAGTGCCCCGCCTATGCCGGGCCGATCTGCTCCCTGTGCTGCTCCCTCGATGCGCGCTGCGGCGACCTGTGCAAGCCGCACGGCCGCCTGGAGGCCCAGGCCCAGAGCCTGCTCGCCCGGGTCGCCCCGGCCCGCACCGCCGCCTGGATCGGCGCCCCCCTGGGGCGCTACCTCGCCCTGATGCTCACCCTGGTGGCGGCGATCGCGCTGATCCTCGGCATCGTCCATGCGGGCGCCAGCGCCGAGCATCCCGAGCATCGCGAGGTGCTCGGCGCCGCGCTCACCAGCGTGTTCCTGATCCTGATCGTGATCCTGGGCATCGTCGCCTGGCTGTTCGTGCTGGCCCAGGAGAGCCGCCGGGTCGCCCTGGAGGAGACCGCCCGCCAGACCGGGCTCTACCAGGCCGAGATCGAGGCCCACAAGGTCACGGACGCCAAGCTCCAGCAGGCCAAGGAGATCGCCGAGGCCGCCAACCTCGCCAAGAGCCGCTACGTGGTCGGCATCAGCCACGAGCTGCGCACGCCCCTGAACGCCGTGCTCGGCTACGCGCAGCTGCTCGAGGGCGACCCCTCGATCCCGGCCCCGCGCCAGAACGGCATCCGGGTCATCCGGCGCTCGGCCCAGCACCTGTCGGGGCTGATCGACGGCCTCCTCGACATCTCCCGGATGGAGGCCGGCCGGCTCCAGATCCACCGCAACGAGGTCCGGCTCGCCGATTTCCTCGACCAGATCGTGGACATGATCCGGCTCCAGGCCCAGGGCGCCGCCCTGGCGTTCCGCTTCAACCGGCCCGAGACCCTGCCGGCGGTGGTGGCCACCGACGAGAAGCGCCTGCGCCAGATCCTGCTCAACCTCCTGTCGAACGCGATCAAGTTCACCCCCGCCGGCACGGTGACCCTGGACCTGACCTACCGCAACCAGATCGCGGTGTTCACGATCAGCGACACCGGCCTCGGCATCCGCCCGGACGACCTGGAGCGGATCTTCGAGCCGTTCGAGCGCGGCTCCCTGGCCGCCGCCCGCTCCACCCCCGGCACCGGCCTCGGGCTGACCATCGCGCACCTGCTGGCCCAGGTGATGGGCGGCGAGATCACGGTGGAGAGCGAGGTCGGGCGCGGCACCCGCTTCCGGGTCCGCCTGATGCTCGCCTCGGTGGCGCGTCCGAAGCCGGTCCTCGCCCAGGCCAGCGCTCCGGCCCGGAGCTACGCGGGCGCGCGCAGGACCATCCTGGTCGCCGACGACGACGCCGCCCATCGCGGGCTGATGCGCGACATCCTCGAACCCCTCGGCCTCGTGGTGCTGGAGGCCGGCGACGGCCCGGCCTGCCTGGCGCTGGCCGCGACGCGGCCGCCGGACCTGTTCCTCCTCGACATCGCCATGCCGGGCATGAGCGGCTGGGTGCTGGCGAAGGCCCTGCGGGAGGCCGGCCACACGGCGCGCATCGCCATGATGTCGGCCAACGTGCACGAGATCAGCCCGGTGCGCGGCAGCGATGCGCCCCACGACGCGATCATCGCCAAGCCCTTCGACCTGCGCGACTTCCTCGAATGCGTCACCGGCCTCCTCGGCCTGGACTGGACCGCGGCGGAAGTCCCTGCGCCGGACGTCCCTCCACCGGAAGTCCCTTCACCGGAAGTCCCTTCGCTGGATGTCCCCGGGCGGTCCTCCCCCGCATCCGCCGCGCCGGACCCGCGCCCGGAGCACCTCGCCGACCTCCTGCGCCTCGTGCGCATCGGCCACGTCCGCGGCATCGAGGCGAAGCTCGCCGAGATGGAAGGCGGCCCCGCGCCGCCGACCGCCTTCGTCGCGCAGATGCGGTCGCTCACCGCGGCCTTCGACCTGCGCCGCGCCCGGGCCGTGATCGAGGGCCTGATGGAGCCCGCCTCCGATGGCTGAGGCGCAGCGCGACATCGTCCTCGTGGTCGACGATTCCCCCGAGACCCTGAGCTTCCTCACGGAGGCGATCGAGCGCTCGGGCGCCACCGTGCTGGTGGCGGTGGCCGGCGACCTCGCCCTGGCGCTGGTCGACGAGATCACCCCGGACGTGATCCTGCTCGACGCGATGATGCCGGGCATGGACGGCTTCGAGACCTGCCGCCGCCTCAAGGCGAAGGGTCACCTCGCCCACGTGCCCGTCATCTTCATGACGGGGTTGTCGGAGACCGAGCACATCGTGAAGGGCCTGGAGGCGGGGGGCGTCGACTACGTCACGAAGCCGATCGCGCCCGACGAGATCCTGGCCCGCATCCGGGTCCACCTCGCCGGGGCCCGCGCGGCCCAGAGCGCCCGGGCCGCCCTCGACACCACCGGCCGCACCCTGTTCGCGGTGGATCGGGACGGGACCGTGCTGTGGGGCACGCCCCAGGCCGCCCGCCTGCTCGGCGGCTTCACCGAACCCGGCGCCTCCGCGAGCCTGCCGCCGCAGGGGGCCGCTTGGCTCCGGGCCTGCCTCGCCGGCGCGGGCGGACCGGCCCTCACGCTCGCCGACCGCGCCGGCACGGCCTACACCTTCAGCTTCATCGGCGGCACCGGCGACGAGATCCTGCTGCGTCTGTCCCGCGACGGCACGGAGGCGGGGCTGGAGCGCCTGCGCCTGCGCCTGCGCGTCACCGGGCGGGAGGCGGAGGTGCTGCTCTGGCTCTCGCGCGGCAAGTCGAGCCGCGACATCGGCGAGATCCTGGGCCTGAGCCCGCGCACGGTGACGAAGCACCTGGAGGGCATCTACGAGAAGCTCGGCGTCGAGAACCGCACCGCCGCCTCCGTCATCGCCGCCCGCCACCTGCAGGATCTGGAGTGACGGGGTCACGACCGACGGGATCTGGCCCGGAGGGACGCCGCCAGAAGAAATCATTCGGCCCGACGCCTGCCGTGTGCGCCGGCACGCGGATATTTCCACCCCGACCCCTCGCTTTGGCGAGGCGAGACACGATCTAAGTCCGAGGTCTCGATGGGGAGCTTGGCGATGAACTGGATGGCGTGGTTGGTCGGCCGCTGCGTGGACATCACCGAGCGCGTCGTGCCCGGCCTCGACCGGCACGAGGCCGGCCGGGCGGGGACGCCGGCGGCCCTGCGCGGCCGGGTGCCGGGCTCGGGCTCGGAACCCTCGGTGATGCAGCCCGCGGCCAGTCTCCGCAAGGAGTAGGGCGGCGCGGGGAGGCGCATTACCCTCCGCCCGCGGTCTCGTCAGGCGAGGGCGCGGGCCGCGGTGCCGACCTTGCGCACCGCGCCGTCGACATCGATCGCCGCGGCGGCGATCCCGTCCACGTTCTGACGCACGACCTCGACGCTCCTGGCGGCGTTCTGCATGTTGACCGACATGTCGCGGGTCACCGCGGCCTGCTCGGTCACCGCCGAGGACACGCTCAGCGAGATCTCGCTGAGATGCGCGATGGTCTGGGCCACGGCCCCGATGGCGGCCACCGCCTGGTTGGTGGAGGTCTGAACCGCCGCGATCTGCGTCCCGATCTCCTCGGTGGCGCGGGACGACTGGTTGGCCAGGGCCTTCACCTCGGCGGCGACCACGGCGAAGCCCCGGCCCGCCTCGCCCGCCCGGGCCGCCTCGATGGTGGCGTTGAGCGCCAGCAGGTTGGTCTGGTCGGCGATGGAGCGGATCACCGAGATCACCTCGCCGATCTTGTCGGCGGCCGAGGTCAGGCCCGCGACGATGCCGGAGGCCTCCCCGGCCCGGATCACGGCCTCGTCGGCGGCGGTCTTCGCCTCGACGGCGTGGCGGCTCAACTCCTCGATGGAGGCCGAGAATTCCTCGGCGCCCGCCGCCACCGCCTGGACGTTGCCGGAGGTCTGGGCCGCCGCCTCGGCGGTGAGGGTGGCCTGATGGCTGACGTCGGAGATCGAGCCGGTGATGAGCCCGAGATCCTTGTCGATCACCTGCTGGCCCTGGTGGCGCCGCACCCGGTCGGCGACCTGGGCGGTGACGTCGCTGGCGAACTTGACCACGGCGATCACCCGGCCGTCGGGTCCGAACACCGGGTTGTAGGCGCCGTAGATCCACACCTCGCGGCCGCCCTTCGCCAGGCGGCGGAACTCGCCGGCCTGGTAGGCGCCCCCGGCAAGGGCCGACCAGAACGCCGCATAGGCCGGGCTGTCCCGTTCGGCGGGCGTCATGAACTGGCTGTGGTGGCGGCCCCGGATTTCCTCGAGGCGGTAGCCCAGGGTCTCGAGGAAGTTCGGATTGGCGTCGGTGACGATGCCCTCCGGCGTGAAGTGGATCACCGCCTGCGAGCGGTTGATCGCCGCGATCTGCGCCTCGTTGCCGGCGTTGCGCTCGGTCTGGGCGGTGATGTCGGTGGCGAACTTGACGACCTTGATCGGCTTGCCGCGCCGGTCGAGGATCGGGTTGTAGCTCCCCTGGATCCAGATCCGGCGCCCGTCCTTGGTGACCCGGCAGAAATCGCGTGCCTGGAATTCGCCGCGGCGCAGGGCGTCCCAGAACTGTCGGTAGGCGGGCGAATCCCGCTCCTCGGCGGGCACGAACAGGCTGTGCGGACGGCCCCGGACCTCGTCGAGGGTATAGCCGACGAGATCAAGGAAGATCTGGTTCGCGCCCTGGACGGTCCCGTCCATGCCGAACTCGATCCGACCCTGTGACCGGTCGAGAGCATCCAGTGTCGCCCGAAGGTCTGCCCCGAACATTGCGATCCCCATGCCTGAACCCAGCGGCCGATCCGTGACCGGCGACGCCCGGCGCCGCTCTTGGAATACCTGAATAAAAAAGCTGAATCGAAATTTAACGGTACTGGGTATTTTGCAATTTCGTGCAGATTCTCGGGATAAAATTCAGCACAGCCCGACATTCCTCCCGCCCCGGTACTGTCTATCACGCATCCGTGACCGGAACGGCCGCGGCGGCCGAGATCGCGGAGCGCCTGGGCGATGCGGGCATGGCCGCCCGTTCACGAGTCGCACGAGCGATGAACCTTGGCCGGCCCCTCGTGCGTTGCCCCATCGACGAACGCGTGCGCCGCGAGACCGCAGGGCTCCGACGCCGAGATTGCAAACCAAGATTCCTGGCCAAGATTCCTGGCCAAGATTCCCCGCCAAGATTCGCGACCGAGAGAGTTTCCATGCCGAGAGGGCCGATGAGCCGACGCCAGTCCGACCACCCGACACGTCCGACCCGGGGGTTCCCGCGATCCCGCTTCCGCGCCGGGCGGACGCGGACCCTCGCGGCGGCCCTGCTGGGCGCCGTCCTCCTGCCGGGTTCCGTGCTGGCGCAGGGCGCGCCCGCGACGCCGACCGCGACGCTGACCAAGGTGGCGAGCTTCGAGCATCAGGTCACCGGCGTCACCGTCTCGAAGGACGGGCGCATCTTCGTCAACTTCCCGCGCTGGACCGAGGACACCGAGGTCTCGGTGGCCGAACTGAAGGACGGCAAGGTGGTGCCGTTCCCCGATGTAGCCTGGAACGCCTGGCGCAACGCCCGCAAGGACGAGGTCACGGCCAAGGACCACTGGGTCTGCGTCCAGAGCGTCGTGGCCGGTCCGAACGGCAATCTCTGGGTGCTCGATCCGGCCGCCCCCGCCATGGCGGCCCTGGTGCCCGGCGGCCCGAAGCTCGTCGAGATCGACCTGAAGACCAACCAGCCCGCGCGCACCATCGCCTTCGACGAGAGCGTCGCGCCCCAGGGCTCCTACCTCAACGACGTGCGCTTCTCGCCCGACGGCAAGACCGCCTACCTCACCGATTCCGGCGCCAAGGGCGCCCTGGTGGTGGTCGACCTCGACAGCGGCCGGGCCCACCGGGTGCTCGACGGCGACCCCTCCACGCAGGCGGACAAGAGCGTGACCGTGACCTATGACGGCAAGCCCCTGCGCCGGCCGGACGGGCGCGGCGTCGAGTTCGCCGCCGACGGCATCGCCCTCTCGCCCGACGGCAAGACGCTGTACTGGCAGGCGATCAAGGGCAAGACGCTCTACAGCCTGCCCACCGAGACGCTCGCGGGCAGCATCACCTCCGCGCTGATGCCGACGGCGCTGGCCGACAAGAGCGTGTCGGGCCGCATCGAGACCGTGGGCGAGAACGGCCCGGCCGACGGGCTGATCATTTCGCGCAAGGACGGCCGGATGTACGTGACCTCGCCGCAGGACGATTCGATCAAGGTCCGCGACCTCTCGGCCAAGGGGAATGCGCTCGCCACCGTGGTGCAGGACAAGCGCCTGCGCTGGCCCGACACCTTCGCCGAAGGCCCCGACGGGACGCTCTACGTCACCACCTCGCACATCCAGGATTCGGCCTTCTACAAGCCCGACGCGCCGGCGGCCCTGCCGACGGAGCTGTGGAGCTTCAAGCCGGGTGCGAGCGACGCCACCGGCTCGACCGCCCCGGCACCGGCCGCCCGCTGACCCGCACCGCGCCGTCCCCGCACCGGGGCGGCGCGGCCATCGCACCCTGAACCCATCGAGGATCGATGCCGACGATACGACGACGCGCGCTGCTCGCCGGCGCGGGAGCGGCTCTCGCCCTGCGCGGCTGGCCGGCCGCGGCGGCCCCCGTCGTCCGGGTCGACGATCCGCGCCTGCGCGATGTGCTCGATCCCGGCGCGCCGCTGCGCACGCTCTATGCGGGCGGGCGCTGGTGCGAGGGCCTGTGCTACGCGCCCGGCCTCGGCGGCCTGATCGTCAGCGATGTCCGGGCCAACCGGATGGTCCGGATCGCCGACGACGGCGGCACGCGCGTGTTCCGCGATCCCTCGAACAACGCCAACGGCAACACCCTCGACGGCGAGGGCCGCCTCGTCACCTGCGAGCATCGCGGGCGCCGGGTGGTGCGGCGCGAGCCGGACGGGCGTCTCACGGTGCTGGCCGACGCCTTCGGGGGCCAACCGCTGAATTCGCCGAACGACGCCGCCCTGGCCCCGGACGGCGCGATCTGGTTCACCGATCCGGTCTTCGGCATCACCATGCCGGACGAGGGCCTGATGGCGAGGCCTGCGCAAGCGGCCCGGCGGGTCTACCGGATCGACCCGTCCGGCCGGGTCGAGGCCATGACCGACGCCGTCGGCCAGCCCAACGGCATCGCCTTCAGCCCGGACGGCAGCCGCCTCTACGTCAGCGACACCAGCGCCGCCCTGAAGAACCCGGAGGGCGCCCGCACGATCCTGGCCTTTCCGGTGGTCGAGGGCCGCAGGCTCGGCGCGCCCAAACCCTTCGTCACCGTGGAGGCCGGCGTGCCGGACGGCCTTGCGGTGGATGCCGAGGGCCGGGTCTACGCCGCCTGCTTCGACGGCGTGCGGATCTACGCGCCCGACGGCACGGCCCTCGGGCGCATCGCCACCGCCACGGACGCCGCCAACGTCGCCTTCGGCGGCCCGGACGGCCGGCGCCTCTTCATCGGCGCGGGCGCGAACGTCCTCGCCATCGACCTCAAGGTGCGCGGCCCCGCCCGGGGCTGACCCGCCGTTCCCTCGTTCTCGCTCGACCGGATTGCGCCATGACGCTCGCTCGCCGTGACCTCCTCGCTGCCGGCCTCGCCGGTGCCGGCCTTACCGGTGCGGCGGCCCTCTCCCTGCCCGGCGAGGCCGCCGCCGCGGCGCCCCCCGAGGTCGCCACCCGCCGGGCGGCGGGCGGGCTCGAACTCGCCTTCACGGCGAACGCGCCCTCGACCCCCACCGGCCTCGCCATCTCGGCCGGCGGCCGGCGCTTCGTGATGATGCCGCGCTTCAACGCCAGGGTGCCCTATACTCTGGGCGAGGTGCTGGCGGACGGCGCGGTCCGGCCCTACCCGGACATGGCCACGAACCAGCCCGACCCGGAGCAGCCGCAGGCGCGCCTGTTCCACGTGCCCAACGGCGTCTTCGACCGCGACGACACCCTGTGGTGCCTGGATGCCGGCCTGCCGGACGGCTCCGGCCCGCCGGTGAAGGGCGGGCCGAAGCTGGTGCAGATCGACCTCGCCGGCAACCGCATCCGCCGCGTCGTGCCGCTGGAGGCCGGCATCACCCCGACCTCGTCGCTCAACGACCTGCGGGTGGACATCCGCGACGGCTACGCCCGCGCCTACATCACCGACCAGGGCCAGGACGGGGAGGGCGCCATCCTGGCGGTCGATCTCGCCAGCGGCCGGGTGGTGCGCCGCCTCGCGGGTCACGCCAGCACCAAGTCGCAGAAGGGGCTCCTCAAGATCGTCGAGGACCGCCCGGTGGTGCAGCGCAAGGGGGAGGGGCCGCCGCGCCCGGTCCAGGGCGGCGCCAACGGCATCGCGCTCAGCCCCGACGGCCGGCGCCTGTACTACGCCCCCCTGATCGGGCGGCGCCTCTACGCGGTGGAGACCGCCGCGCTCCTCGACCCCGAGACCAGCGACGCGGGCGTGGCGGCCGGCGTCACGGATCTCGGCGAGAAGGGCATGACCGGCGGCCTCACCACCGATTCGAAGGACCGGGTCTACCTCGCCATGCAGGAATTCAACGCGGTCGGCCGACGCGACCCCGACGGCACGGTGGAGATCATCGCCTCCGACCCGCGCCTGATCTGGGCCGACACTTTCTGGATCACCCCGGACCGCTGGCTCCACATCTCGTCCGCCCAGGTGAACCGGCGCCCGGAATACAACGGCGGCGAGGACCTGCAGAAACCGCCCTACGCGATCCTGCGCATGCGGATCGACGCCGATCCGGCCTGAACCCCTATTCCGACCAGCGCAGGGCCGCGGCGGCGGCCAGCGTCCCGATCACGCCCGCGATCAGGCTGAGGGCGCCCAGGATGGCCAGCGGGGTCGTGAACGGGACGGTGCCGCCCAGGGCCGATTCGCTCGCCGAGACGCCGAAGATCAGCGTCGGGATCATCAGCGGCAGCACCACGACCGCCAGGATGAGGCCGCCGCGGCGGATGGAGGCGGTGAGCGCCGCGCCCACCGCGCCCACGAAGGTCAGGGCCGGGGTGCCGACCAGCAGGGTGAGGGCGGTGGCCGCCATCGCCGGGCCGTCGAGGGCGACGAGGAGACCGAACAGGGGCGAGGCCAGCGCCAGCGGCAGGCCGGTGGTGAGCCAGTGGGCCAGCACCTTGGCGAGCACCACCCCCTCCAGGGGGGCGGGCGAGCCGGTCATCAGGTCGAGGGAGCCGTCCTCCTCATCGGCCTGGAACAGGCGGTCGAGGCCGATCAGGGTCGAGAGCACGGCGGCGAGCCAGAGGATCGCCGGGCCGATCCGCGACAGCAGGTTGAGGTCGGGCCCGAGGGCGAAGGGCACCAGGGCGACGATCATCAGGAAGAACACGAGGGAGAGTGCCCCCGAGCCGCCGACGCGGGCGGCGAGGGCGAGGTCGCGGGCGATGAGGGCCCTCAGGGCGCGCATCACCACCAGACCTCGTCGGCGGCCGCCGCCCGGGCCGCGGCCGGTGCGGCGGGTACGGGCGCGGCGATCCGCAGTTCCTGCGCGTCGGCGAGGCCGAGGGCCTGGTGCGTCGCCGCGATCACGAGGCCGCCCGACGCCCGGTGGCGCGCCATCATCCCGGCCAGGACGTCCTGCGAGGCGGCGTCGAGGGCCGCGGTCGGCTCGTCGAGGAGCCAGAGCGGGCGTCGGCAGACGAGGAGGCGGGCCAGCGCCACCCGCCGGCGCTGGCCGGCGGAGAGATAGGCCACGGGCAGCCGCAGGGCGTGGCCGAGCCCGAGTTCCTCCAGGGCCGCGCGCGGGCTCGCCGTCGGCGCGCCGAGGAGGTCGCGGGCGAAGGCGAGGTTCTCCTCGGCCGTCAGCGGGCTCTTGAGCCCGTCGCGATGGCCGACCACGTGCAGGCACTCGGACAGGGTCGCCTCGCCGACCCCGCTCGCCGTGACCGTCCCGGCCTCCGGTTTGAGCCGGCCCGCCAGCACCGCGAGCAGCGTCGACTTGCCGGCCCCGTTGCGCCCGGTGACCATCAGCGCCTCGCCCGGCCCGAGGGCGAAGGACAGGCCCGAGAAGATGCGGCGGCCGGAGCGGCGGACGGCGAGGTCTTGGGCGGTCAGCCGCACGGGGGGTCCTGAATCATGAGCCTCGTCGAAGCGGCTATCGGTAGACGTCGCGGCGGTGCCCGATCTTGATCACGAGGATGCGCAGGGCGTCGTCCTCGATCGCGGCGATCACGCGAAAGTCACCGATCCGGTATTTCCAGAAGATGCCGAGCCGAGACCCCTTCAGGGCCTCGCCAATGGCACGCGGATCGTCCAGTGGCGAGACCCGGTCGCGCAGAAACCCCAGGATGCGCCTGGCGGCCTCCCGATCGAGCCGGGCGAGCTCGCGTTCCGCGGAACGCTCGAATTCAATCCGCCACGCCATAGCGCGACAGCAGATCGTCCAGCGGAACGGTGTCGCTCTCGCCGCTGCGAACAGCCGCGAGGCGCTGCTCGGCGACCTCGAGATCCTCCAGGTTCTCGAGGTGTTCGAGGATGGCGTCTCGCGCGTGGTCGTCCTTGCTCCGGCCCGTGCGCCGGGCCAGCGCCTCCAGGCGGTCTTCGATCTCGGGTGGAAGGCGCAGGGCGAGCATCGGGGTCTCCATCGTGCTTTTCGGAGCCTAGCGCGCGAACCCCCGGCTGGCGAAGGTGCGACCGAACAGATTCCACGCGCTGTCAGGCCCCCGGTAGCGGCCAGTTTCGAAGTGCTCTATAACGCGCGCAGGCTGCGCCGCGCGAGTTTCAGGGCGTCCAAATCGCCCTTCGCGCATCATCCTCACCCGGGCACCCCCGGGGCGGCGCGCGCTTCACAGCGCTCCCAGCCGAACACGTGTTTTCGTGGCGCAGGTTATGCCTGCGCGTGTTCGACCAACCGCTCGCGAGGAATTACAACGCCGTGGCATCGCTCGACAGCTTCCAGTCTCGCCAGACCCTCACCGTCGGAGACAAGTCCTACACCTACTACTCGATTCCCCAGGCCGAGAAGGCCGGCCTCGCCGACGCCACCGCGCTGCCCTTCTCCATGAAGGTGCTGCTCGAGAACCTGCTGCGCTTCGAGGACGACCGCTCGGTCAAGAAGGACGACATCTCGGCCACGGTCGCCTGGCTCGGCAACAAGGGCAAGACCGAGACCGAGATCGCCTTCCGGCCCTCGCGCGTGCTGATGCAGGACTTCACCGGCGTGCCCGCGGTGGTCGACCTCGCCGCGATGCGCGACGCCATGGTGGCGCTCGGCGGCGACCCGCAGAAGATCAACCCGCTGGTGCCCGTCGACCTCGTGATCGACCACTCGGTGATCGTCGACGAGTTCGGCACGCCGAAGGCGCTGGCCGACAACGTCGCGCTGGAATACTCGCGCAACGGCGAGCGCTACACCTTCCTCAAGTGGGGCCAGTCGGCCTTCGACAACTTCTCCGTCGTGCCGCCCGGCACCGGCATCTGCCATCAGGTGAACCTCGAGTTCCTGTCGCAGACCGTGTGGACCAAGAGCGAGGACGGCAGCGAGCTCGCCTATCCGGACAGCCTCGTGGGCACCGATTCGCACACCACCATGGTCAACGGCCTGGCCGTGCTCGGCTGGGGCGTCGGCGGCATCGAGGCCGAGGCCGCGATGCTCGGCCAGCCGCTCTCCATGCTGATCCCCGAGGTCGTCGGCTTCAAGCTGTCGGGCAAGCTGCCCGAGGGCACCACGGCCACCGACCTCGTGCTCACCGTCACTCAGATGCTGCGCAAGAAGGGCGTGGTCGGCAAGTTCGTGGAATTCTACGGCCCCGGCCTCGACGACATGGCGGTGGCCGACCGCGCCACGATCTCCAACATGGCCCCCGAATACGGCGCCACCTGCGGCTTCTTCCCCATCGACCAGAAGACCATCGACTTCCTCACCGTCACCGGCCGCGCCGACGACCGGATCGCCCTGGTGGAGGCCTACGCCAAGGCGCAGGGCATGTGGCGCGACGCGGCCACGCCGGACCCCGTCTTCACCGACACGCTGGAGCTCGACATGGGCGACGTGCGCCCGTCGCTGGCCGGCCCCAAGCGTCCGCAGGACCGGGTGCTCCTCGACGGCGCCAAGCCCGGCTTCGCGCAGTCCATGGAGACCGAGTTCAAGAAGGCGGCCGACATCGCCAAGCGCTATCCCGTGGAGGGCGCCAACTTCGACATCGGCCACGGCGACGTGGTGATCGCCGCCATCACGAGCTGCACCAACACCTCGAACCCGAGCGTGATGATCGGCGCCGGCCTCCTCGCCCGCAACGCGGTCGCCAAGGGCCTGCGCTCCAAGCCCTGGGTGAAGACCTCGCTCGCACCCGGCTCCCAGGTGGTGGCGGAGTACCTGGAGAGCGCCGGCCTGCAGACGCCCCTTGACGCCCTCGGCTTCAACCTCGTCGGCTTCGGCTGCACCACCTGCATCGGCAATTCGGGCCCCCTGCCGGCCCCGATCTCGAAGGCGATCAACGACAACGACGTCGTCGCCGCCGCCGTGCTCTCGGGCAACCGCAACTTCGAGGGCCGCGTGAACCCGGATGTCCGGGCGAACTACCTCGCCTCGCCGCCGCTGGTCGTCGCCTACGCCCTCGCCGGCTCGATGCAGATCGACATCACCACCGAGCCGCTGGGCACGGGGTCGGACGGCCAGCCCGTCTACCTGAAGGACATCTGGCCCTCCTCCGCCGAGGTCCAGGAGTTCATCGAGGCCAACATCACCTCGACCCTGTTCAAGTCCCGCTACGCCGACGTGTTCGGAGGCGACGATTACTGGAAGGCCGTCGAGGTCACCGAGGCCGAGACCTTCAAGTGGGATTCGACCTCCACCTACGTGCAGAACCCGCCCTATTTCGAGGGCATGCAGAAGACCCCGGCCCCGGTGGAGGACGTGGTCGACGCCCGCATCCTCGGCCTGTTCCTCGACTCGATCACCACCGACCACATCTCGCCGGCGGGCAACATCCGGGCGAACTCCCCGGCGGGCGCCTACCTGCAGGAGCACCAGGTCCGGGTGCAGGACTTCAACCAGTACGGCACCCGTCGCGGCAACCACGAAGTCATGATGCGCGGCACCTTCGCCAACATCCGCATCAAGAACCAGATGGTCCGCGACGAGTCCGGCAACGTGGTGGAGGGCGGCTGGACCCTGTTCCAGCCCTCGGGCGAGCGGATGTTCATCTACGACGCCGCGCAGAAGTATCAGGCGCAAGGAACCCCACTCGTCGTCTTCGCCGGCAAGGAATACGGCACCGGTTCCTCGCGCGACTGGGCGGCCAAGGGCACCAAGCTCCTGGGCATTCGGGCCGTGGTGGCCGAGAGCTTCGAGCGCATCCACCGCTCGAACCTCGTCGGCATGGGCATCGTGCCCCTGGTCTTTCAGGGCGACACCTCATGGGCCTCGCTGGGCCTGAAGGGCGACGAGACGGTCTCGATCCGGGGCCTGTCCGGCGACCTGAAGCCGCGCCAGACCATGATCGCGGAGATCACCTCGGCTGACGGCACCAAGCGCGAGATCCCGCTGACCTGCCGCATCGATACCCTCGACGAGCTCGAATACTTCCGCAACGGCGGCATTCTGCCCTACGTCCTGCGCTCGCTGGCCGCGTAAGGATCGGCCGGTTCCGCAGATCGCAATCGCGATTGTGAGGCCTCGCCCGAAAGGGCGGGGCCTTTTTTGCTGACGAAGGGTGGACGGGGATATGTCAGACGTCTCAAAGACCTGCGCAGGAGCCGAGGACGCAACGCGATGGAGCTTAGAGCGTCGCTTCGCCCTGAACCCTCATGATGAAATTCTTGCCAGTTTTTATCGGCCTGAGGCGGTGGGTCGGCGCCTTTGGCGATGCCGCTATCGGATGACCTGGGCGGACAGCGACTTGACGTTTCAGGCCTATGGCGCAGACGGCATGCACGCGTTGCTCGTCGCCACGGAAAGGGTTCACAGAAAGCTGCTGGTCGAAGCGGCCTATCGGGCGGATCATCTTCCATCGGGGGCCGAGGCGAACACCTTGACCTGGATGGGCCGACCTGACCTCGGACTGCCGCCGCTGGGCACGTTCGACACCGCTGCGTTCCATGCAAATCTCATCGCGGATGCTCAGTCTGGCGGAGACGATCTCGACCGCGTCATCCTGGAGGAATGTTCCAGCGAATACCTCAAAGTGGCGAGGATCGCCGCGTCGGCACTCGATGCAATTGGCGCTCGATGCTTTTCAGCAAAGATTTTCGGCGAAATCGGCAGCGATGCGCCCGACCCATCGCTCGATGTCATCCTGGCACGGCTCAAAGCTTTGGTAGAGAATAAAGAGATCGAACTCCAAGGCGATCTGTCCGAGCCGCGATACAGCGAAGTTCGGCGAATGACAGCATAGGTAGGCAATCGCCGAGTCGCGCAGTCACCTGCATCGATGCGCATTTCAGAGACCGGGCACCGGAAGACCGAGTTCTATATCCGCGACGGCACGCTCCTGGATGAGATCGAAGCGACTGCGCCGGTTCTCCGACGCGCGCTTGACGCCAAGCCGCACGCGGTGGAAACGCGGTGGCGATACCCGAAACCGCGACCGTGCAAGGGTTCTCAGGTGCCTCGCTTATCCGATGTTCTTCTACCGACCGCGCCGCACCTGAACCCTACCCCCTTTGCGGAGGAGGGCGACCCTCGCGTGAGCGAGGGTCGGGCGGGGACGAAGTCCAGCAAGAGGGGAGCACCGGGTCCGGAGAGGTCGCCCCCTCTCCCGCCAGCTCCGCAGGCTCTCTCTCCCGCAGAGGGGCGAGGGTGATGAACGTGCGCCCCATCCTCCTGACCAACGCCACGCTCTGCGATCCGGCGACGGGCCGCCAGGCGCCCGGCCATGTCCTCGTGCGCGACGGACTCATCCACGATGTCGGCTGGAGCCCGCTCGCCGGGGTGCCGGACGAGGCCGAGACCATCGATTGCGGCGGCCATGTCCTCAGCCCCGGCCTGATCGATCTGCGCGCCTTCGTGGGCGAGCCCGGGGCCGAGCACCGCGAGACCCTGGCCAGCGCCAGCGCGGCGGCCGCCGCCGGCGGCGTCACCACCCTGGTCTGCATGCCGGACACCAACCCGGTCATCGACGGGCCGGCCATCGTCGATTTCGTGCTGCGCCGGGCCCGCGACACGGCGAGCGTCCACGTCCTGCCGGCCGCCGCCATCACCAAGGGGCTGGCCGGCCAGGAGATGACCGAGTTCGGCCTGCTGCAGGAGGCCGGGGCCGTGGCCTTCACCGACGGCCTCAAGGCGGTGGCGAACGCCCAGGTGATGCGGCGGGCGCTGACCTACGCCCGCGACTTCGGCGCCCTGCTGATGCAGCACGTGGAGGAGCCGGACCTCGTCGGCGACGGCGTGATGAACGAGGGCGAGATGGCCTCCCGCCTCGGGCTCCTCGGCATCCCGCGCGAGGCCGAGACGGTGATGCTGGAGCGCGACATCCGCCTCGTGCGCCTGACCGGGGCGCGCTACCACGCCGCGATGATCTCCTGTGCCGATTCGGTCGAGATCGTGCGCCGGGCCAAGGCGGACGGCCTGCCCGTCACCTGCGGCGCCTCGGTGAACAACCTCGTCCTCAACGAGGGCGACATCGGCCATTACCGCACCTTCTGCCGGCTCTCGCCGCCGCTGCGCCACGAGACCGACCGGCTCGCCCTGGTGGCGGCCCTCAACGACGGTGTGATCGACGTCGTCGTCTCCGACCACAACCCGCAGGACGTCGAGACCAAGCGGCTGCCCTTCGCCGAGGCCGCCGATGGGGCGCTGGGCATCGAGACCCTGCTCGGCGCGGCGCTGCGGCTGGTCCATACCGGCGACGTCGCCCTGCCGCGCCTGCTGGCGGCCCTGACGGCGAACCCGGCGGCCCTCCTCGGGCGCGCCGCCGGCCGCCTCGCGGCCGGGGCGCCGGCCGACCTCGTGCTGATCGACCCGGACCTGCCCTACATCCTCGACAAGCGAACCTTGAAGTCGCGCTCGAAGAACTCGCCCTTCGACGAGGCGCGCCTCCAGGGGGCCGCCATCCTGACCCTGGTGGCGGGACGCGTCGTGTTCCGCGCGCCCGCCGAGACCGAGGCCGCCGCGTGATCGCCCTCGACGAAACGTCCTGGCCCCTCCTGCTGGTGGCGCTGGCGGGGGGCTACCTCCTCGGCTCGATCCCGTTCGGGCTGATCCTGACCCGCTATGCCGGGCTCGGCGACGTGCGGGCGATCGGGTCTGGCAACATCGGCGCCACCAACGTGCTGCGCACCGGGCGCAAGGGCCTGGCCGCCGCGACCCTGCTGGGGGACGCCCTGAAGGGCACGCTCGCGGTGCTGCTCGCCGGCCGCTTCGGGCTGGAGGCGGCGCTCGTGGCCGGCCTCGGCGCCTTCCTAGGGCACCTGTTCCCGGTTTGGCTCGGCTTCAAGGGTGGCAAGGGGGTGGCGACCTTCCTCGGCGTGCTCCTGGCGCTGAGCCCGCTGGGCCTCCTGGCCTTCGCCGCCATCTGGCTCGGCCTCGCCTTCACGCTGAAATACTCCTCCCTGGCGGCGCTGGCGGCCTCGGCTCTGACGCCCCTCGTCCTGTGGGCACTGGGACAGCCTTCGGTTGCAATGCTGTTTCTCCTGCTCGCCGCCCTGCTATGGTGGAAGCACGCGCCCAACATCCGCCGGCTGATCGACGGGACCGAGGGGCGCATCGGGCAGAAGGGCTGAGGCCCGGGCGCCCGCTCCGGAGAGGGGAGGGCGATGCAGCTCACCGATGCCCAGCGTCTCGACTGGCTGCGCCTGATCCGCAGCGAGGGCATCGGCCCGCGCAGCTTCCGCACCCTGATCAACCGCTTCGGCGGCGCCGGCCCGGCCCTCGAGGCCCTGCCGAACCTCACCGGCCGCAGCGGCCGGCGCATCACGCCGCCGAGCCGGGCGGAGGCCGAGGCCGAGATCGCCGCAGCCGGTCGCCTCGGCGCCCGCCTCGTCGCACTCGGGGAGGCGGACTACCCGAAGCTGCTGCAGGCCGCCGATGCGGCCCCGCCGCTGATCGCGGTCCGGGGCGCGACCGCGATCCTCCAGCGTCCCGCCATCGCCCTGGTCGGCTCGCGCAACGCGTCCGCCGCGGGCCTCGCCTTCACGGAGCGCCTCGCCCGCGGGCTCGGCGAGGCCGGCCTCGTCGTGGTCTCGGGGCTGGCGCGGGGCATCGACTCCCGCGCCCATCGGGCGGCCCTGGTACCCGGTACGGTGGCGGTGCTGGCGGGGGGACAGGACCGGATCTACCCGGCCAACCACGCCGCCCTGGTCGAGGCGATCCTGGAGGCGGGCGGGGCGGTGCTGGCCGAGATGCCGATGGGGTGGGAGCCGCGCGGACGCGACTTTCCCCGGCGCAACCGCATCATCTCCGGCCTCGCCTACGGGACCATCGTGGTGGAGGCCGCCCGCCGCTCGGGCTCGCTGATCACCGCCCGCTTCGCCCTGGAACAGGGCCGCGAGGTCTTCGCCGTGCCGGGCTCCCCCCTCGACCCGCGGGCGGAGGGCACCAACGACCTCATCCGACAGGGCGCGACCCTGGTCTCCGATGTGACCCACGTGACGGACGTCATCGCCCCGCTGCTGGCGGGGGGCGCCGATCCGCGGAGCGCCGAGGCCCTGGCCGTAGACCGGCCGGACCTCGCCGATGCGCCGATCTTCTGGGACGAGCTCGACGTCGACGGCATCGTCCTGCCGATGCCCGCCGAGGATTTCGCGGCGCCGGAGCCCGCGGACGACCGCGCCCGCCTCCTTGCCTATCTCAGCCCGACCCCGATCGGGACCGACGAGCTGGCGCGCAGTGCCGGCCTCAGCGTCCGCGTGGTCCAGACCACCCTGCTCGAGCTGGAACTCGACGGGCGCATCGAGCGCCACGGCAGCGGCGCGGTGTCGCTGGTGGGCTGAGGGCCGTCACGCCTCGTCGTCGGGTTCCTCCTCGCCCAGCGCGCGTCGCATCTGGTCGAGGCAGCCCTGCAGGATGTAGGCGGCCGCGAGCATGTCGACGACCTCGCCGCGCTTGGCCCGCGAGGCATCCGCCGCGATGAGCGCGCGGGTGACGGCGGCGGTGGAGAGGCGCTCGTCGCAGTAGAGGACGGGCAGGGGCAGGAGCGGCTTCATGTTGCGCACGAAGGAGCGGGTCGACTGGACCCGCGACCCCTCGCTGCCGTCCATGTTGAGGGGCAGGCCGATGACGAGGCCGCCGACGCCGTGCCGCTCGCACAGGGTCGCCAGGTGCTTCACGTCGGGGGTGAACTTCACCCGCCGGATCGTCTCCAGGGGCGAAGCGATCTGGCGCCCGACATCCGACAGGGCGAGCCCGATCGTCTTGGTGCCGAGGTCGATCCCGATCAGGCGGGGACCGCCCTGCGACGCCTCCGCGAAGGCCCGCATCTCGGCCTCGTCCATGTCCGTCGCTCTCCCGTGCCGCCGCCCGTCCTGCGCGATCCGGCCCGGGCCGGCAAGGGGCTCCGCGCGGATCAGTGCAGCCCGGCGGAGCCTTCGGTGCCGTCGCCGATGAAGCTGGCGGGGAGGGGCTCGGCGCCCATGCCGAGGATGCCGCGCACCGCCGGCCCCTGGCTGCGCCGCATCAGGTCGACGAGGTCGGCCCCGCCGAAGCGAACCGATTCGAGGTCGGCGCCCAGGACCCAGACCTCGTACTCGTCGCGCCCCGGCACCACGTCCCAGAACAGGAACTCGCCGGCCTCCGAGCGGCCGAAGAAGCCGGCCCGCTCGACGACGCCCGGATCGTCGCCCTCCACTTCGAAGCGGTGCTCCGGCCGGTCGCCGAGGACGGCGGCGATGCTGTGGGCGATCAGCTCGGACTGCGCGACGAGGTCGGTCTCCGGGGCCTCGCTCGGGACCGCCACGCGGAAGTGGCCGTTGGCGAGCCCGGCCCCGAGGGTCCGGCAGAAGGCGCGGTAGCTCTCGGGCAGCCCGTAGCCGAGTTCCGCCTCGGCCCGGTCGAGGGCCGCCTCGGTCGCCACCGGACCCGGCGCGCAGGGCGAGAACACCGTCTCCCACATGAAATCGATCTCCGGACCGGGGTTAACCTTAAAGAAGCGTTGTCATAGCCTTGCGGGGACCGGATCGGCCAGAGCATCGTTAATCCATCGTTAAGACGCCGGATATCGACCGCATGACCGACCCGATGCCCCAGCCGCGGCCCGCGCGACGCCGGATGCCCCTGCGGCACAAGCTGATGCTGGCGCTGGCCTGCGAGATCCTGCTCGTCGGGTTCCGGCAGGCGGACGTCTCCCCCGCGCGGGCGGGCATCCTCATCGAGTCGCCGATCCTGCCCCACCACGCCATCGCCTGACGCGGCGGCCTTACGGGCGGCGCGGCGGCCTGAGCGCGGCCCCGGCGTTGCGAGCGCGCGAAGGCGGGTGCTATAGCCCGGCCCGACGCCCCATCGCCCGCGGAACCCCGCCGGACCGCTTGTGGGGCCTGAGGATCTGAAGACAGCATGTCGGTCGACGCAACGACGGTGAGGCGCATCGCGCACCTGGCGCGCATCGCGGTGAGCGAGGACGAGGTCGCCCCCCTGCAGGGCGAGTTGAACGCGATCCTGGCCTTCGTCGAACAACTCGGCGCCGTGGACGTGACGGGGGTCGAGCCCATGACCTCGGTCACCCCGATGGCGATGAAGAAGCGCGCGGACGTGGTCACCGACGGGGCCAAGGCCGACGCCATCGTGGCCAACGCCCCCGAGACCGAGGACCACTACTTCCTCGTGCCGAAGGTCGTCGAATAGGCGCGCGCGCCGCCGACCCGCACACCCGGCCGCCCCGAGGGACGGTCCGCCTGGGCGCCCGACCGGCGGCGACGGCGGAGCCCCGGGACCCCACAGGACGAGCGCCCAGGACTCTCGCAACCCATGACCTCTCTGAACGAACTCACCCTGGCGGAGGCCCGCGACGGGCTCAAGGCCAAGGACTTCTCCGCCGCCGACCTGACCCGGGCGCATCTCGACGCCATGGAGAAGGCGCGAGCGCTGAACGCCTACCTGGTCGAGACGCCCGACCGGGCCCTGGCCATGGCGGAGGCGGCCGATGCGCGGATCGCCGCCGGGCAGGCCCGGCCGCTCGAGGGCATCCCGCTGGGCATCAAGGACCTGTTCTGCACCGAGGGCGTGGCGACCACCGCGGGCTCGAAGATCCTCGAGGGGTTCGTTCCGGCCTACGAATCGGCCGTGACCGCCAATCTGTGGCGCGACGGCGCGGTGATGCTCGGCAAGCTGAACCTCGACGAATTCGCCATGGGCTCGTCCAACGAGACCTCCGCCTACGGCGACGTGGTCTCGCCCTGGCGCCGCGCCGGATCGGACGCCAAGCTGGTGCCGGGCGGCTCGTCGGGCGGCTCCGCGGCGGCGGTGGCCGCCCATCTCTGCCTCGGCGCCACCGCGACCGATACCGGCGGCTCGATCCGCCAGCCCGCCGCCTTCACCGGCACGGTCGGCATCAAGCCGACCTACGGCCGCTGCTCGCGCTGGGGCACCGTCGCCTACGCCTCCTCCCTGGACCAGGCCGGCCCGATCGCCCGCACGGTGCGCGACTGCGCGATCCTGCTCGGCTCGATGGCCGGGGAGGACGCGCGCGACACCACCTGCGCGGACCTGCCCGTGCCGGACTTCGAGGCGGCGGTCGCCCGCGGCGTGAAGGGGCTGACCATCGGCATCCCGAAGGAATACCGGGTCGCGGGCATGTCCGGCGAGATCCAGGCGCTCTGGGACCGGGGCGCGGCGATGCTGAAGGATGCCGGCGCCACGGTGCGGGAGATCTCGCTGCCGCACACGCAATATGCCCTGCCAGCCTACTACATCGTCGCCCCGGCGGAGGCCTCCTCGAACCTCGCCCGCTACGACGGCGTGCGCTACGGCCTGCGCGTGCCCGGCAAGGACATCGCCGGCCTCTACGAGAACACCCGCGCCGCCGGCTTCGGCCGCGAGGTGAAGCGCCGCATCATGATCGGCACCTACGTGCTCTCGGCGGGCTACTACGACGCCTATTACGTCCGCGCCCAGCGCATCCGCACCCTGATCAAGCGCGACTTCGAAGAGGCCTACGCCGCCGGCATCGACGCCATCCTGACGCCGGCGACCCCCTCGGCCGCCTTCGGCATCGGCGAGAAGGGCTCGGGCGACCCCGTCGAGATGTACCTGCAGGACGTCTTCACCATCACGGTCAACATGGCGGGCCTGCCCGGCATCTCGGTGCCGGCCGGCCTCGACGCGCAAGGGTTGCCCCTCGGGCTCCAACTCATCGGCCGGCCCTTCGACGAGGAGACCCTGTTCGCCGCCGCCCAGGTGATCGAGGACGCCGCCGGACGCACCAAGCTGCCCGCCGCGTGGTGGGCATGAGGCGCCCCCGATGACCGTCCCGGTCTATCCCTTCGACGTCTGGATCTGGGCCGCCTTCGATCCGGTGCTGATCGCCATCGCCCTGGTGATGGGCTGGAAGTCGGACCAGTTCGTGAAGGTCATCCTCGTGTCGCTGATGGCCTTCGCGGTCTCGGTGCTGGTGTCGTGGGGCCTCACCGCGATCGGCATTCCCTGGCCGGCGCCGGTGAGCCACGACGGGCCGACCTTCTTCCCCGTGCGCTGGATCGCCGGCTTCGCCTGGGGCACCCTGGGCTTCCTGGCGCACCAGCTCTACCGCCTGCGCGCTTGACCGCGCCGGCCGGCACTTCCACTTTTCCGGCGCGCATCCGCGCCCCGCAACGCTGAATCCGGGCCATCATGACCGCAGCCGTGAACCCCAAGAAGCTCATCAAGGGCGGCCTGCACGACTGGGAGGTCGTGATCGGCATGGAGATCCACGCCCAGGTCACGAGCCGCTCCAAGCTGTTCTCCGGCGCCTCGACGGAATTCGGCGGCGAGCCGAACGACCACGTCTCCCTGGTGGACGCGGCCATGCCCGGCATGCTGCCGGTCATCAACGAGGAGTGCGTGGCCCAGGCCGTGCGCACGGGCCTCGGCCTGAAGGCGCGGATCAACCACCGCTCGGTGTTCGACCGGAAGAACTACTTCTACCCGGACCTGCCGCAGGGCTACCAGATCAGCCAGTTCAAGGACCCGATCGTCGGCGAGGGCGAGGTGCTGGTCGACCTGCCCGACGGCGAATCGATCACCGTCGGCATCGAGCGGCTGCACCTGGAGCAGGATGCGGGCAAGTCCCTGCACGACCAGAACCCGACCCAGAGCTTCGTCGACCTCAACCGCTCCGGCGTCGCCCTGATGGAGATCGTCTCGCGGCCGGATCTGCGCTCGTCGGAGGAGGCGCGCGCCTACGTGACCAAGCTGCGCACCATCCTGCGCTACCTCGGCACCTGCGACGGCGACATGGAGAAGGGCTCGCTGCGCGCCGACGTCAACGTCTCCGTGCGCAAGCCCGGCGATCCGCTCGGGACCCGTTGCGAGATCAAGAACGTCAACTCGATCCGCTTCATCGGCCAGGCCATCGAGACCGAGGCGCGGCGCCAGATCGCGATCATCGAGGATGGCGGCACGATCAGCCAGGAGACTCGCCTGTTCGATCCGGGCAAGGGCGAGACCCGCTCCATGCGCTCGAAGGAAGAGGCGCACGATTACCGCTACTTCCCCGACCCGGACCTGCTGCCGCTGGAATTCGACCAGGCCTATGTCGACGCCCTCGCGGCCGGCCTGCCGGAGCTGCCGGACGCCAAGAAGGCGCGCTTCATCGCATCCTACGGGCTGTCGCCCTACGATGCCGGCGTGCTCATCGCCGAGCGCGCCTCCGCCGACTACTTCGAGGCGGTGGCCAAGGGCCGCGACGGCAAGGCCGCGGCGAACTGGGTGATCAACGAGCTGTTCGGGCGCCTGAACAAGGAAGGCCACAGCATCGAGACCAGTCCGGTCTCGGCCGACCAGCTCGGCGCCATCGTCGACCTCATCGGCGAGGGCGTGATCTCGGGCAAGATCGCCAAGGACCTGTTCGAGATCGTCTGGTCCGAGGGCGGCGACCCGCGCCAGATCGTCGATGCGCGCGGCCTGAAGCAGGTCACCGACACCGGCGCCATCGAGGCCGCCGTGGACGAGATCATCGCCAAGAACCCCGACAAGGTTCAGCAGGCCCGCGAGAAGCCGACTCTGCTGGGCTGGTTCGTCGGCCAGACCATGAAGGCCACCGGGGGCAAGGCCAACCCGGCGGCGGTGAACGCCCTGCTGAAGGCGAAGCTCGGGATCGAATAGGGACGGGGCATCCCGTTCACCGGGACGGCCCTCCGCCCGCCATCGCCAAGAGGGCAGGATTCCAGACGTGGATCACCTTCGGCTCGTCGCGGAAACCGGGCGCGCCGCCGCCGCAGCGGAGACGCTCTACGCCCGCATCCGGCGGGCGATCCAACCCGTGCTGCCCGCTTCGGCCGACATCCGGCATCTCGGGGCCACCGCCATTCCGGGGTGCCTGACGAAGGGCGACCTCGATCTCGTGGTGCGGGTCGATGCCGATGACTTCCCCGCAGCCGAGGAACGGCTCGCCGCGCTCTTCACCCGGAATGCCGGCTCGATCCGAACGGCCGATTTCGCCGCCTTCGCGGATGACGCGCAGCCTCTTCCCATCGGTATCCAGCTGACCGCCAAGGGCGGGCCCTTCGACGTCTTCCACCACTTCGCGACGTCCTGTGCGGGAATGCGCTCCTGCTGGCGCGTTACAACGCCCTCAAGAGGCGCTTTGACGGACTTCCGATGGATGCCTATCGCGCCGAAAAGGCGCACTTCATCGTCGATGTTCTGAGACGGCAGCGCTGAACGCCCTCCCGAAGGCCAAGGCGGCGATCGAGGGGTCTCCCGAGACGCCGACGACGAGGATCAGATTTTGAGTTCGTACTACACTGATACGGTCCGCAGGCTCCGGCCGAGAGACGCGGCAGTTTTTCGGACGCTGCGCCTCGACAGCCTCGCCCGGCACCCGGAAGCCTTCGGCGCATCCTGGGAGGCCGAAGCCGAACAACCGCTCACCTGGTTCACGGCCACCCTCGAGAACCACGCTGTCTTCGGGGCCTGGTGGAGGGACGATGAACTCGTCGGCGCAGCCGGTCTCTACATCCCGGAGGCATCCAAGCTTCGCCACAAGGGGACGCTGTGGGGCGTCTTCGTCAGGCCGGACGCGCGCGGAGCCGGCGTCGGAACGGCGCTGATCAAGGCCGTCATCGACCATGCGGCGACCTGTGTCGAGGATATTGGCCTATCCGTCGGGGCAACCAACACAACCGCGATCCGGCGCTATGAAGCCGCCGGCTTCGTGCCTTACGGTCTGGAACCCCGTGCCCTCAAGGTTGCCGATGCGTATTATGCGGAAGTCTTGATGATCTTGAACCTCAACCGTGCCGGTTGAGTTTGATGAATCGGCGGCGGAAGCGGCCGAGGTGGGGCTTGGTGCATGTCTGAAGTCGTGCCGTGCTGGCCGCTTCTGCGCCCCGGAGACCGCTTCCGTCCCGTAATTCGCGTGTGCGCTGCTCAACGTCCAGGTCGAATCAGCCCTGGATGATCGCCGCAGCTATCTGCTGGGGTGGAGTCATTCCCACATCTCCTGCGTCCGGTCGGTCGTGATCGTTATCCGATCAAGGCCTCCTCGTTGCTTGAGCTGTGCTTTGCCGTCGAAGCACCACATCAAGGTGCGACCAGATCGCGGATGCGTCAAGAGCCTATTTGCACGATTTCCCGACTGTATTCATTCCCGTCGCCACAGCGTTGAAATATCTTGTCGCGGCAGTCGGTTGGGCGCGGCTGCAACCGCTCGCCCCGGCGCCACAGCCTACGGGGTGGGGGCTGCAGTCCCCGAGAAGCGGCTGCGCAGGCGGGCGAGCCAGTCCTGGCGGTGGCTGCCGGGCTCGCCCACCGAGACGGTGGCGGTCATGCCGGCGACCAGGGTCACGCCCTCGGGCACCTGTTCGATCCGGATGCGCACCGGCACGCGCTGGGCGAGGCGGACCCAGGTGTAGACCGGGTCGACATTGGGCAGGCCCTGGGTGCTGGCGGTGGCGTTGGCGGTGCTGATGCCCAGGGTGATGCTCTCCACCGTGCCGCGGATCAGCGGATCGTAGCCGAGGAGCTCGGCCGAGACCGGATCGCCCACGCGGATATGGGCCATCTTGGTTTCCTCGAAATAGCCGTCGATCCAGAACGAATCGGTGTCGATGATGGCGATGTTGACGGTGCCGGTGGTGGCGTAGTCCCCCGGGCGCAGCAGGAGGTTCGTCACCCGGCCGTTCACGGGCGAGCGGACCTGCGTGCGCTGGAGGTTGATCTTGGCCTGCGAGAGCTGCGCCTTGGCGGAGGCCACCGCCGCCTGGGCGATCTTGGCGGTGCCGGCGAATTGCTGCTTCTCCTCGACGGAGGTCGAGAGAGTGGTCAGCGCCTCGCGCCGGGCGGCCTGGGTCTGCTTGACTTGGAGGTCCGCCTCCCGGTTGTCGAGCTCGGCCTGGGCCGAGGTCACCGAGACCTCGAAATCGAACGGATCGATGACGTAGAGGATGTCGCCCTTCTTCACGGCCTGGTTGTCGACGACGCGCAGCTCCGTGATCTGGCCCGAGACCTGAGGCGCCACGCTGGCGACCTGCACGCGCACCCGGCCGTCGCGGGTCCAGGGGGCGGTGACGTAGAACTGCCAGACGAGGGCCGCCGCGACGAAGGCGCAGGCCAGGATGAGCCCGGTGATCAGCAGGCGGAGCATCCGGCGTCCGCGCCCGGGCGCGCGCGGGCTGGTGTCGGGCTCGGGCGCGCGGGAGCGGGCCTCCGGGGCTGCTGCGGCGGTCTCGGCGGGCGGATCTTGGGCCATCGTCACAGGAACACGATCAGGAGGGCGAGGATGCAGACGTAGAGGCCGGCCTCCGCCAGGGGCGGGTTGGCGACGTAGCGGGCGATGCGCAGGCGCGCGAAGAGCAGGCGGAGCATCACCAGGATCGCCAGCGCCCCGGCGGCATAGGCCACGAAGGGCGAGAGCAGCACGCCGCCGAGATCGAGGTCGCTGCGCATCAGGCGGCCCGGATGCCGAGGCGGCGCAGGAAGCGCCCCTGGCCCTCGGCGACGAGGGCGGCGGTGGCGAGGTCGCTGACCGCACGGGCGAGGTGCAGGCGGGTGGCCGGCGCGGCCTCGCGGCCCGCCGCCAGCAGCGCCGCGGCGGCCGCGCGCATGCGCGCGGCCTCGACGCTCGCGAGGGCGGCGCGGGCCCGGTCCGCGGCCGCCGCGAGGGCACCGTCCCGGGCGAGACCGCGCAGCTGCGCATGCGCCCGGGCGGCCGCGGATTCCATCCGGGCGAGCTCGAAGGCATGGTCGAGGCTCGCCCGCCGCACGGCGGCGCTGCCGGAACTCCAGCGGGCGAATTGCAGCAGGCGGTCGCTGTTGAGGCTGGTCCGGGTCGTGGCGTCGCCGCCGCGCCCCGCCAGGGCGTCGACCAGGGCGCGCCGGGCCGAATCGAGGGCGAAGGCGCGGTGCCGGGCGTTCGAGATCGGCAGGATGACCCGGACGGTGAAGAACAGGATCAGCGCCGCGAAGACCACCAGGAAGGCGTTGGTGAGGAACCCTTGCGGATCGTAGCTCTGCGGATTGGCCGGCGAGAGCAGCACGGGGAAGAACACCAGCAGGATGAAGCCGATGCCGAAGGTCGGCGGGTTGAGGCTGAGGAAGCAGGCGGCGAAGACGACCGGCGCGATGGCGATCGCCAGCAGCGGAAAACCCTGCACGCCGGCGAGCGCCCCGTACAGGACGATCCCGGCGCAGAGGGCGGCCAGCGGCATCCCGATCAGCACGCCCTTGGCGAAGACCCGCGGGTCGGGCGTGATCGAGGAGAGCGAGCAGGTCGCCGCCACCTGGACCAGGGCGAAGGAGGTGGCGGGCCAGCCCGTCGCGACGAGGAGGAGGGCGGTGAGGCCGAAGGCGATCACCACCCGCATGGCACCCCGCAGGGCCTCGGGCACGTCGCGGTGGGTCGGAAGCGGCACGTCGCGCAAGGGGCGCCCGCCGCAGGCGAGGACCCGGTGGCCGTCCGCGGCGAACCGGGCCGCGCGGGCGAAGTCGAGGGCGCGCTGCAGGGCGAGGATCGCGTCGAGGGGCTGGTCGCCCGTGCGCACGGCTTCGTCGACGAGGCCCGACAGACGCGCCACGGCCCGGTCCGGCTCGCCCGCCGGGTCGGTCAGGCCGAGGCAGAGGTCGCGGGCCTCCGCTACGGCGGGAGGCGGGTCGGAGAGCCGGGCCAGCGCCGCCCGGAGGTGGCGCGCGGCCGCCGCCATCACGTAGAGCGCCGCGATGGCGCTGCGGGCGCCGGCGGCCCGGTCCGGTCCGTCGTCGAGTTCGCCCGCGATGGCGCTGGCATCGCCCCGGAGGGCGGCGATCTTCCGGATCAGCGCGGCGGTGCGCTCGGAGCCTGGATCGCCCCGGGTCAGGGTCTCGCGGGCAAAGGCGCGGGTCTCCGCCAGGGCGTCGCCCAGGCTGTCGCGGACGCTGCGCCAGAGGCTCGGCGAGCCGAGGGCGTCGTTGATGAAGGTGATCGCCACGATGCCGAGGGTGATCGCCGCGACCCGGTCGACCGCCGCATCGAAGGTGCTCTGGGGCGTGTCGATATGGGCGATGGCGATGATGGCCACGGTGTAGCCCGACAGCATGGCGCCGTAGGCCCGGGTGTCCTGCAGGAAGTGGGCGGTGAAGACGCAGACGCCGAGCCAGGTCGCGAAGGCGACGAGGAGCACCACCCGGTCCTGCGCGAACAGCGCCATCAGGACGATGGCCACGGCCGCCCCCACGAGGGTGCCGAGGAAGCGGTAGAGCGCCTTCGACAGGGCCTGGCCGCGCTTGGGCTGGGCCAGGATCGCGACGCAGACGGCCGCCGAGGAGGCGCTCGACAGCTGCAGCCAGAAGGCCGCGTAGAGCGCCAGCACCATGGCGAGCCAGATCCGCACGGCGAAGGCCCAGGCGGCGGGCTTCGGGACCACGCGCTCGAGGGCGGCGAGCGCCCGCTCGGGCAGGCGGGGGCGGCTGTCGGCGCGCGTGCTCACACGGCGACCCCGCGGGCCATCGCGTCGGCAGCGCGCGCCGCGACCCGGGCCTGCCACAGGCAGAGCAGCGGGGTGACGAGGAGTTCGACCGCCAGCGCCGCCAGCATCAGGAACGACGGCAGGCCGGTCAGCGCCCAGCCGAGCAGGCGCGCGAGGCCGCCGAGTGCCACCACCAGGGTGAGGAAGCGGAACAGAGTGGTCTTGGCCGCGATGCCGGGCACGCAGGTCCAGAACAGGATGCCGATGCCCATGTGCAGGCCGGACAGGTAGCGGAAGTGGCTGTCGGCGGAGACGTCGACGAGACCGCCGCGGCCGATCCCGTTGAGGCCGAACAGCACGCCGTAGAAGCCGGAGGCCACCGGGACCAGGGCCATCACCGCCACCGCGCGCTGCAGCGCCTGCCGTTCCCGCATCGTCGCGTCCGTCCGGAATCACCCTGTCAGGAACGGAAACCGGGACGGTCAGGCTTACGTTCCTCGGCCCTTCGCGAAAGGCCCCGAACCGCCCGGGACGGACCGCGGGCGGCGTGTCGGATCAGGCCTTCACCTGCTTCAGACGCTTCACGCGCTTGGTGTAAGAGGATGAAAATCCTGTGCAAGATACTGAGTCTTTGTGATACAAGGGTTTTTCGGCGCGGAACGGTATACAGAAGCTGTATTCTCGGCCATGGGCGCAGAGCGGCGGATCAAGCGATAGTCGGGTCGGAGGGACTCGTCGCGGCATCAATTCCTGGGTCGGGTTCGGGCAGATCTGATGGATCGGATGCGGGGGCGCAAGATCACACCTGTGCTACCGGCGGCCGGATCGGAACCCGAACACATGGTCACGGTCACCGCCGGCCGGCTCATGAAATTCAGCCTCGCGACGCGCGATGCAGCGACCGGGATGCTTCGAGGGAAGTCTGTCGAGGCGGATCTTGCCCGCGTGTACGATGCGGCACGGCGTGGCCCGGCCGCGCTGTCGCAACGCCAGATCCTGGCCCTGTCCGGGGAAGTCTACAGGCAACTCGTCTCCCAGAACGACGAGAACCCCGGCACGGCTGAGGAGTGGGAGCGCTTCAAGGCCCTGACGCGTGCGGCATTGGAGAACAAGATTCCCGGCGCTCCCGAGATCTCCCACCAGGGGAGGGCGGATGACGAGATCGTGGCCGAGCTTCTGTTCGGCTCCGATATGACCGCCGACATCGATGCGGCCGAACCGACCTGGGGCACACGCGCTTTGGAACAGCGGTGTGGCCGGCTGGCATTCTGGGTCCTGGGACGGCACGGCTTGGAGATCGACAGCGAGTCCAGGCTGCGCTTGTTGCAGGAGGTCGCACGGGCAGCGCTTCAGGCCGCTTGGACGCTCAAGTCCATGAGCCGAGGGAATTACGCACCGGACCCGCAGGCCAACCGCTTCCCGGAGTGGCGTGAGATGGTCGTCACGGAAGCGCCGGTTGCGAGCTTCGATGCTGTCCATCGCCAATGGTGCAAGACCGAGAAAGCCCGTCCGGCCTCCCAGGCCAATCGGCGCAGAGCCATCCAGGACTTCTCGGCGCATGCCGGTCTTCTGACCTCGCTTCATGTCCAGTTCCTTCGGTCCTGGCTGATCCTCTCAATCAGCCCGGTCCAAAGCCAGCCAGTCACGTCACGCGTAGCCCCGCGCATCCATCGTCGAACAGGTCTCGGGCCCGCACAGAGAGGCCCCGGATTGACGACCTTTGCCCCAATGCGCTGGGCTAGCCCACGCAGCCGCGTCTCCAGGGCCTCGAACTAGGTGCAATCGATACCGTTCAGATCGGCGATGCGGCTGCCGCGGAAGATCCGCCTCGAGAACTCGATTTTATAGTCTGCTCGAGTGGCAGCGGCTCTATTTGAATGCGAATTTATACCGCATCTCATAGAATAAAATCGCTGACGCTCAGGTTTGTAGCGGTGACGAGGAACTGGAAGTCGGCCACCTTGTCGCCGGTGATGTCGCCGGAGACCAGGAGGTTGCCGTTGGTGGCCTTGGCATAGTGCAGCTCGCCAGCCCGACCGGTGAACGCGGCGGTTCCGAGCCAGGCGAAGGGCTGCAGGCCCGCCTGGACCGGATTGGCATCCAGGCCCGACAGGTCGATCCGGTCCCCCTGGGACGCGTAGAAGTCGGCGACCACGTCCATTGCCGATGCGGGACCAAAGTCGAGCATGCTCGTAAACGCGAAGGTGTCGGCGCC
>NZ_JBYSXL010000046.1:0-37192 GCF_058782155.1 Methylobacterium sp. FW306-05-D | reverse complement strand
GCCGCGGCCCCCGCCCGCGACTACTCGAAGACCCTGTTCCTGCCCCAGACCGAATTCCCCATGCGGGCCGGCCTGCCGGTGCGCGAGCCCCTGCTGCTGGAGCGCTGGGCGGCCACGGACCTCTACGGGCAGATCCGCGCGCAGGCCGCCGGCCGGCCGAAATTCGTGCTGCACGACGGCCCCCCCTACGCCAACGGCAACATCCACATCGGCACGGCGCTGAACAAGATCCTGAAGGACGTGATCGTCCGCGCGCAGGGAACGCTCGGCTACGACGCCAACTACGTGCCGGGCTGGGACTGCCACGGCCTGCCGATCGAGTGGAAGATCGAGGAGCAGTACCGCGCCAAGGGGCGCAACAAGGACGACGTGCCGGTCATCGAGTTCCGCCAGGAATGCCGCAGCTTCGCGGGTCACTGGCTCGGCGTGCAGCGCGAGGAGTTCAAGCGCCTCGGCGTCACCGGCGACTGGGAGCACCCCTACGTCACCATGTCGTTCCCGGCCGAGGCCGCGATCGCCCGCGAACTCATGACCTTCGCGATGACGGGCCAGCTCTACCGCGGCTCGAAGCCGGTGATGTGGTCGGTGGTGGAGAAGACCGCCCTGGCCGAGGCCGAGGTCGAGTACGAGGACCATGTCAGCGACACGATCTTCGCCGCGTTCCGGCCCATCGCCGGCGCGTCCCCGGATCTCGCTGACGCGCGCGTGGTGATCTGGACCACGACCCCCTGGACCATGCCGGGCAACCGCGCCGTCGCTTATTCGCGCAAGGTCGCCTACGGCCTCTATCGGGTCACGGCGGCCGCCGAGGACAACTGGGCCAAGGTCGGCGACCGCTACGTCCTCGCCGATACCCTGGCGGCGTCCGTCTTCGCCAGCGCCCGTGTCGAGGCCTTCGAGCGCCTGCGCGACGTCGCCCCGGCCGAGCTCGCCGGCCTGACCCTGAGCCATCCGCTGGCCGGCCACGTGCCCGGCTACGACTTCGCCGTGCCTCTCCTGGAGGGCGAGCACGTCACCGACGAGGCCGGCACCGGCTTCGTCCACACGGCGCCGGGCCATGGCCGCGAGGATTTCGAGGTCTGGACGGCCAACGGCCGGGCCCTCGCCCAGCGCGGCATCGAGACCCGCATCCCCTACACCGTGGATGCCGACGGGGCGCTGACCGAGGAGGCGCCCGGTTTCACGGGAAAACTCGTCCTTAACCACAAGGGCGAGAAGGGCGACGCCAACAAGGCGGTCATCGCGGCGCTGACCGAGGCCGGCACCCTGGTGGCGCGCGGCACGCTCAAGCACAGCTATCCCCATTCCTGGCGCTCGAAGAAGCCGGTCATCTTCCGCAATACGCCGCAATGGTTCATCGCCATGGACAAGCCGGTCGAGTCCCTCGGCGGCCGGACCCTGCGCGAGGTCGCCATGCGGGGGATCGAGGACACCCGCTGGGTGCCGCCCCAGGGCAGGAACCGCATCAACGGCATGGTCGCCAACCGGCCCGACTGGGTGGTCTCGCGCCAGCGCGCCTGGGGCGTGCCGATCACCGTCTTCGTCAAGCGCGGCACCCACGAGGTCCTGCGCGACGAACGCGTGAATGCCCGCATCGCCGAGGCTTTCGCGGCGGAAGGCGCCGATGCCTGGTTCACGGATGCGGACGGGGCGCGCTTCCTCGCCCCCGACCACGATCCGGCCGACTACGAAAAAGTCACGGACGTCCTCGACGTCTGGTTCGATTCCGGCTCGACCCACGCCTTCGTGCTCGACGATCCGGAGCAGTTCCCCGGCCTGTCCGGCGTCCGGCGCCGCCGTGACGGCGGCACCGACACGGTGATGTATCTCGAGGGCTCCGACCAGCATCGCGGCTGGTTCCAGTCCTCGCTGCTCGAATCCGCCGGCACGCGGGGCCGCGCGCCCTACGACATCGTCCTCACCCACGGGTTCGTCCTCGACCCGAAGGGCCTGAAGATGTCGAAGTCGAAGGGCAACGTCGTCGCGCCGCAGAACGTCATCAAGGATTCGGGCGCGGACATCCTGCGCCTCTGGGTGGCGGCCTCCGACTATGCCGACGACCTGCGCATCGGCCCGGAGATCATCAAGACCTTCGCGGAGACCTACCGGAAGCTGCGCAACTCGATCCGCTGGATGCTCGGGTCGCTGGCGCATTTCGAGCTCGGTACCGAGATCGCCCACGCCGAACTGCCCGAACTGGAGCGCCTAATCCGGCACCGCTTGGCCGAACTCGACGGCGAGATCCGCGAGGCCTACGCCACCTTCGACACCAAGCGGGTGGTGGCGCTCCTCAACGGCTTCATGACCGGCGACCTCTCGGCCTTCTACTTCGACGTGCGCAAGGACGTGCTCTACTGCGACCCGGCCTCGTCGCCGGTGCGCCGGGCCGCCCTCCAGGTCATCGACGAGACCTTCCGCCGGGTCACGATCTGGCTGGCGCCCGTCCTCGCCTTCACGGCGGAGGAGGCTTGGCTCGACCGTTACCCGTCGGAGACCGGCTCGGTCCATCTCCAGACCCTGCCCGAGACGCCCGCCGCCTGGCGGGACGAGGCGCTGGCGGCCCGCTGGCAGACCATCCGCCGGGTGCGCCGGGTCGTCACCGGCGCCCTGGAGATCGAGCGCACGGCCAAGCGCATCGGCGCCAGCCTGGAGGCGGCGCCCACCGTGTATATCGCGGATGCTGAGCTGCGCGCCGTGGTCGAGGGCGTCGACTTCGCCGATATCTGCATCACCTCCGCCATCCGCATCGTGGGCGGCGAGGGTCCGGCCGAGGCCTTCCGCCTCGAGGACGTGCGCGGCGTCGCGGTTGTGCCGGCGCTCGCCGAGGGGCGCAAATGCGCCCGGTCCTGGCGGGTGACGCCCGAGGTCGGCAGCGACCCGGACTACCCCGACGTGACGCCGCGCGACGCGCGCGCCCTGCGCGAGTGGGACGCGGCGCATGCCGGCACGAGCGCCGCGTGAGGCCGATGCCGCGCACGCCCTTCCCCCGTCGCGGGGGGAGGACCCGCCCTTGTCCGTGACGCCCTTCCGCCTGGGGCTCGTCGCGCTCCTCGTCACCCTGGTCCTCGACCAGGCCTCGAAGCTCTGGCTCTATCTCGGCACCGACCTGGTGCTGACGCAGCCCTGGCGCCTCGCGCCCTTCGCCGAGTTCCTGGTCGTCTGGAACCGGGGCGTGTCCTACGGGATGTTCCAGCAGGAGGGCGGGATCGGGCGCTGGGTGCTGGTCGGCGTCTCGTGCCTCGCCGCCCTCGGCCTGACGCTCTGGATGCGGCGGGCGGAATCGCGGCTGCTGGCGGTGGCCCTGGGCCTCGTCGCGGGCGGCGCCATCGGCAACGCCATCGACCGCGCGGCCTACGGCGCGGTGTTCGACTTCGTGCACCTGCACTGGCGCACCTGGTCCTGGTACGTCTTCAACATCGCCGATGCGGCGATCGTCGCCGGCGTCGTCGGCCTCATCCTCGACAGCCTCAGGCCGGCGCCGCGGAGCACCGGTTCCGGCCTCTGAGCCGCCCCCGTCGTTTCCCGCCGACCTGTGATCCGTAAACCACAACCAGGATCGTTGTGCCGGGGAGGCTGGTGCAGTGCGGTCAAGGCGCCATACGATCGCCCGAAACCGGGATCAGGCCGAGGAGGTCGGATCAGGATCGCTGCACAAGGCGACCATCCGGGCTCGGGAGACCGAGCCCCACAACCGGGCGAAGAGCGGGGACAGCATGATCGGACATCGCGGGTTGCTGATGGTGGTGGCGGGCGTCCTGACGGCCGGAAGCGCGCAGGCGCAGCAGGGCGTGTTCATGCGCGACACCCTCAGCAGCATCGGTTTGATCGAGCCCGAGAAGCCCGCGATCACCTACCGCGAGCGCGCGCCGCTCGTGATGCCGCCCAAGCTCGACGGCAAGGCCCTGCCGCCGCCGCGCCAGCCGGAGGCCTCGGCCCAGTGGCCCAAGGATCCCGAGATCGTCCAGCGCGAACGCGAGCGCGAGGAGGCCAGGAAGCCGATCGTGCGCGGCGCCCAGGGCCGCATGAACGACAACAACATGACCCTGTCCATCGACGAGATGCGCGGCGGGCGCCGCGCGGGCGCCCAGGCCCGCACCGAGCCCGGCCGGCCCGAGGGCGAGAACGACGACCGCAATTCCTTCTGGTCGAATCCCTTCGGCCTGCGCTCGGCCGAGGTGGCGGAGCCCTCCGCGGTCGAGCCCGACCGCGACGTGCTCACCGATCCGCCGACCGGCTACCGCAAGCCGCCGCGCAAGGTCGCCAAGACCAACGGCGACCCCGTGAACAATCCCTACCGCGAGCGCGAGGAGTCCGATCCGGGCGCCTATGTCCGGGCCCGCTCCGCGAACTGACATCCCGGGTCCGACCCGGTGCCGCAGGGGCAGCGCGCACCGGACGAGGACCCGTTTCCTGCCCCTCCGACGCACCCCGGTGGCGCGGAGCCGGCGCAATGCCAACATGACGGGATGGCCCTCACGAGCGGCCGGCCGTTGGAAGGATCAGGCTTGATGCATCTGTTCAGGAAGGACACGTCCCTCTTCGGTCCGTCGCGTGGCCATGCCAGCGCCGGCCGTGCGGACGCCGCCCCCTTCGGGCGCTCCGAGGCGGGCGGACCCGAGGTCAGCGCCTTCGCGCTCGACAATGGCCTCGAGGTCGTCGTCGTTCCCGATCACCGCGCCCCGGTCGTCACCCACATGGTGTGGTACCGCAACGGCTCGGCCGATGACCCGCTCGGCCAGTCGGGCATCGCCCACTTCCTCGAGCACCTGATGTTCAAGGGCACCGAACGGCACCCGATCGGCGCCTTCTCGAAGGCCGTCTCGGGCCTCGGCGGCCAGGAGAACGCCTTCACCTCCTACGACTACACCGCCTATTTCCAGCGCGTCGCCCGCGACCACCTCCGGACCATGATGGAGTTCGAGGCCGACCGCATGACCGGCCTCGTCCTCGACGATGCCGTGGTGGCGCCCGAGCGCGACGTGGTGCTCGAAGAGCGCCGCATGCGGGTCGAGACCGACCCCTCGGCGCAGCTCTCCGAGGCCATGGCCGCCTCCCTGTTCGTGCACCATCCCTACGGCACGCCGATCATCGGCTGGATGCACGAGATCGAGGAACTGAACCGCACCCACGCCCTCGACTACTACAAGCGCTTCTATACGCCCGAGAACGCCATCCTGGTGGTGGCGGGCGACGTCACCCCGGACGACGTCCGCCGCATCGCCGACGACACCTATGGCCGCGTCACCCCGCAGGGCGCCCGGCCCCTGCGCATCCGCGCCCGGGAGCCGGAACCCCGGGCGCTCCGCCGCCTCGCCGTGGCCGATCCCAAGGTCGAGCAGCCGACCCTGCAGCGGCTCTACCTGACCCCGTCCTGCATCACCGCGCGGGACGGCGAGTGCCACGCGCTGGAACTGCTGGCCGAGGTGATGGGCGGCGGCTCCACCTCCTACCTCTACCGCAAGCTGGTGATGGAGCTCGGCGTCGCCGTGAATGCCGGGGCCTGGTACATGGGCTCGGCCATCGACGACACCCGCTTCTCCGTCTACGCGATCCCCGCCGAGGGCGTCAGCCTGGAGAAGCTGGAGGAGGAGGTCGACCGCGTCCTGCGCCGCGTCTCCTCCGAGGCCCTGGAGCCCGAGGCGATCGAGCGGGCCAAGACCCGGCTCGTGGCCGAGACGGTCTATTCCTCCGACAGCCAGTCCTCGCTCGCCCGCATCTACGGCTCGGCGCTCGCCATCGGCGAGAGCATCGACGAGGTCCGCCGCTGGCCCGCCGACATCGAGGGGGTGACCAAGGCCCGGCTCGCGGCGGTGGCCGAGCGCTACCTGACGCCGTCCCGGTCCGTCACCGGCTACCTGACCAAGGCCCGCGAGGCCGACGCGGCCTGAGGCCGTTCCCGGCCCCCGCGGCCGGGCCACGCAATTCGAGAGGCAGCGGCGTCCGCCGCCGCGCCCCGCGCACAGTTTGAGGTTCCCATGACCGTGGCCACCACCGACCTGCTCGATTCCGCCGCCACCCGCTCCGCGACCTCGCCGACCCAGGCGGTCCCCGTCGCGGCGGCGCCCGGCATCGAGGCGTGGCACGTCGAATCCCCGGTGGTGCCGCTGATCGCCCTGGCCTTCACCTTCGAGGGCGGCGCGGCGCAGGACCCCGAGGGCAAGGCCGGCGTGGCCCAGATGCTCGCCCGCCTCCTCGACGAGGGCGCCGGCGACCTCTCCTCCGACGCCTTCCAGGAGCGCCTCGCGGCCCGGGCCATCGAGCTCTCGTTCCATGCGGGCTCCGACGCGCTGGGCGGCTCCCTGAAGATGCTGGTCAAACACGCCGACGAGGCGATCGACCTCCTGGCCCTGGCCCTGGCCAAGCCCCGCCTCGACCCCGACGCCATCGAGCGGGTCCGGGCCCAGACCCTGGCGGGCCTGCGCTACCAGCAGAACGATCCGGGCGTGATGGCCTCGCGCCGCTTCTTCGCCGAGGCCTATGCCGGCCACCCCTATGCCCGGCCCTCCTCCGGCACTCCCGAGAGCATCGCGTCGATCACCCGCGACGACCTCGTGGCGATGCATCGCCAGATCATCGGGCGCCGGGCCGTGAAGGTCGCGGCGGTGGGCGCCATCGACGCGGCGCGCCTCGCCGAAAGTCTCGACCGGGCCTTCGGCAGGCTCGACATGGCCGCCCCCCTCAAGGCCGTTCCCCAGACCCGGATGCAGAACATCGGCACGCGCCACGTGGTCGATCTCGACGTGCCGCAATCCGTGATCCGCTTCGGCATGAACGGCGTGCCGTGGTGCGACCCGGACTTCATCCCGGCCTACGTCCTGAACCACATCCTCGGCGGCGGCTCCTTCACCTCCCGCCTGTTCCAGGAGGTGCGCGAGAAGCGCGGCCTCGCCTATTCGGTCGGCACCTCCCTCGTCAGCCACCGGGCCGCCTCGATGACCTGGGGCTACACCGCCACCAAGAACGAGCGCGTCGGCGAGGCCCTGTCGGTGATCGGCGAGGAGATCGGCCGCCTGATCACGGACGGCCCCTCGGACGAGGAGCTGCAGAAGGCCAAGGACTACCTGACCGGCTCCTATGCCCTCGGCTTCGACACCTCGACCAAGATCGCGCACCAGCTCGTGCAGATCGCCTTCGAGGGGCTGGGCATGGACTACATCGCCCGCCGCAACGATCTCGTCGCCAACGTGACCCAGGCCGACATCCGCCGCGCCGGCGCCCGCACCTTCGCGGACGGGAAGATGCTGGTGGTCGCCGCCGGCCGGCCCACGGACTTCTGAGGAAACACGGATGTCCGTGGGCGCGGACGAACCGCCGCGCCCGGGAGCGTCTGATCGGGACTGTACGCGGGCACGGCGGTTGCTAGTTTCCGCCGGGGCGGCGACGATGCTGCACCGCTGGTTTTCAAGCTCGGGACAGTCCGGATGACATCACGCCTCGCCTCCCTGCCGGCCCGCCTCGCCCTCGTGGCGGCGATGGGCCTTGCCGCGACGCCGGCCCTGGCCCATCCCGGGCACGAGGCCGCCGGCGGCCTGACTCAGGGCTTCCTTCATCCCATGAGCGGCCTCGACCACGTCCTCGCGATGGTGGCGGTCGGGCTGATAGCGGCCCGCATCGGGGGCCGGGCCCTGGTCCTCGTGCCCCTGTCCTTCCTCGGCATGATGGCCGTCGGCGGCGCCCTCGGGGCCGCGGGTGTCGGCCTGCCCTTCGTCGAGATCGGGATCGCCCTCTCGGTGGTGGTGCTCGGCGCATCCCTGGCCCTGCGCCCGGCCCTGCCGGTCGCCGCGGCCATGGTCCTGGTGGGCGCCTTCGCGGTCTTCCACGGCCACGCCCACGGCGCCGAGATGCCGGGGACCGGCTCGGGCCTCGCCTACGGCCTCGGATTCCTCGGTGCGACCGCGCTCCTTCACGCGGTGGGCCTCGGTCTCGGCCTCTCGGCCGGACGCCTCGTGCGCAGCCTCGCCGCCCTGCGGGTGGCGGGTGCGGGCCTCGCCGTCGCGGGCCTCGGCCTCCTGGCCGGCGCCCTCTGAGCAGCCGGTCCGGCGGCCTCGAACGGCCCCCTCCCGGGGGCCGTTTCGTTTTCGGGCCTGCCGCCCTACCTCACGGGTCCGCCCGCCGCACAGGGATCAGCCGATGCAGCTCACGGGAATCCACCATCTCACCGCCATCACCGCCCGGGCGGCCGACAACCTCGCCTTCTACACGCGGGTCCTCGGCCTCCGTCTGGTCAAGAAGACGGTGAACCAGGACGACGTCTCGGCCTACCACCTGTTCTATGCCGACGGGCTCGCCGCGCCCGGCACGGACGTGACCTTCTTCGACTGGCCGGCGCCTCCCGAGCGGCGCGGCACCGACAGCATCAGCCGCACCGGCCTGCGCGTCTCGGGGGCCGACGCGATCGAATGGTGGCGCGAGCACTTCGCCCGGCAGGGCGTGAGCCATGCCGTGCCGGTGGAACGCGACGGCCGCCTCACCCTCGACTTCGAGGATGGCGAGGGCCAGCGCCTGATGCTGGTGGACGACGCCGGCGCCGGCGAGGCCCATCCTTGGGCACGGAGCCCCGTGCCGGCCGAGCACCAGATCCGTGGCCTCGGACCGATCCGCCTCAGCGTGGCGCGGGTCGAGCGGACCGAGGCCGTGCTCACCGAGATGCTCGGCATGAGCCGCGACCGGACCTATGAGCTTCCCGAGGGTGAGGTCCGCGTCTATCGGATGGGTGCGGGTGGCCCCGCCGCCGAACTCCACCTCGTGGCCGAACCGACCCTGCCGCCCGCTCGCCAAGGGGCCGGCGCCGTGCACCACGTCGCCTTCCGCATCCCGGACGCCGACTACGGGGCCTGGGCCGACCGCCTCAAGCAGCGGCGCATGCCCTCCAGCGGACCGGTGGACCGCTACTATTTCCGCAGCCTCTACTTTCGCGAACCCAACGGGATCCTGTTCGAGATCGCCACCGACGGGCCGGGCTTCGCCACCGACGAGCCGATGGAGACCCTGGGCGAGCGCCTGGCCCTGCCACCCTTCCTGGAGCCGCGCCGGGCGGAGATCGAGGCCGGGCTGAAGCCGCTCTGACGGCCCGGACGGAATTAAGAACGATTCCAAGCCACTCGACCGTCATGCGCCTGCGTGCGAGCGCCGCCTTGACGGGCCTACCGCAGGTGCGAGAAGACCCCACGCAAAGCTTCGAGATTCGAGCGAAATTCGAGACGGACCGTCGATGAGCAAGTTCAACGAGGAGCGTGTGCTGAGCGTCCACCACTGGACCGACACGCTGTTCTCCTTCCGCACCACCCGTGACCCCGCCTTCCGCTTCCGCAACGGCGAGTTCGTGATGATGGGCCTCGAGGTCGAGGGCCGGCCGCTGCTGCGCGCCTACAGCGTCGTCTCGGCCAATTACGAGGAGGAGCTGGAGTTCTTCTCGATCAAGGTTCCGAACGGTCCGCTCACCTCGAAGCTGCAGCACCTCAAGGTCGGCGACCCGATCATCGTCGGCAAGAAGCCCACCGGCACCCTGGTGCTCGACAACCTGATGCCCGGCCAGAACCTCTACCTCCTCGGCACCGGCACCGGCCTCGCGCCGTTCATGTCGATCATCAAGGACCCGGAGACCTACGAGCGCTTCGAGAAGGTCGTGCTCGTGCACGGCTGCCGCCAGGTGCAGGAACTCGCCTATGGCGAGACCATCACCCAGGACCTGCCGAACCACGAGTTCCTGGGCGAGGTCATCAGCGCCGGGCTGATCTACTACCCGACCGTGACCCGCGAGCCCTTCCGCAACCGCGGCCGCATCACCGACCTGATGACCTCGGGCAAGCTGTTCGAGGATATCGGCCTGCCGCCGATGTCGGTGGAGAACGACCGCTTCATGCTCTGCGGCTCGCCCGACATGATCCGCGACACCCGCCAGCTGCTGACCGACGGCGGCTACGAGGAGGGCAATCACGGCGAGGCCGGCCACTACGTCATCGAGAAGGCCTTCGTCGAGAAGTGAGCGACCCCCGCGCCGTCTTCGTCGCGGGCGCCGGGACCGAGATCGGCAAGACCTACGTCACCGCCGCCCTGACGCGGCGGCTGCGCGCCCTGGGCCACGGCGTGCGCACCCTCAAGCCCCTGGCGAGCGGCGTTCCACCCCTCGACGCCGCGGACTTCGCGCAGAGCGACACCGGTCGCCTGCTCGCGGCGCAGGGCCTGGCCGTGACGCCCGAGGCGGTCGCCGCCTGCTCGCCCTGGCGCTTCGCCGCTCCGCTGAGCCCCGACCTCGCCGCGGCCCGCGAGGGCCGAAGCCTCGCCCTCGGCGACCTCGTCGAGTGGTGCCGGACGCAGATCGCGGCCACGCCCCCGGGCACCACCCTGCTGATCGAGGGGGTCGGCGGCGTGATGAGCCCGGTGACCGGAGAGGCGACCGGCCTCGACTGGCTCACGGCGCTCCGCCTGCCGGCGCTTCTCGTCTCGGGCTCCTATCTCGGGGCGATCAGCCACGCGCTCACGGCCGCCGAGACCCTGCGTGCGCACGGCGTCCCGCTCCTCGGGCTCGTCGTCTGTGCCAGCCCGGACGCCCCGACGCCGCCCGACTTCGTCGCGGCGGCGATCGCCCGGCACCAGGCCGTCCCGGTCGTCGTCATCGCCCGCGACGGCGATTGCCCGGTCGAGCTCGCCGACCTCGTGCGCCCGGCCCCCGGGGCCTGATCCGCTCGCGTCGCGACAGGGGGCCTCACGGCACCCGGAGCGCGAGCGCTCCGGGCGGGCAGATCCGCAGCACGTGCGGGCGTTCCGGCAGCACGTCCCAGATCCGTGCCTCCGCGTAGCGCAGCAGCACCGCCCCGTCCGGTCCCGGCCCGTGGAAGCACTGCTCCAGGGCGAGCACCAGGGTGGGGCGGGGCGGATGGGGCCGCAGGGTGGTGTCGACCGCGAGGGCGAGGGCGTCCGCGGCCGAGCCCGGGAAGGCCTCGAAGCTCCGGACCAGGCCGTCGATCTCGCTTCCGTCGAGGGTCAGCACCAGGCAGAGCCGGGGCAGGAAGTCGGGGCAGGCCGAGACCGGCACGTCCCGCCGCAGGGTCAGGGCGAAGCGGGGCGAGTCGGGCGTCGGATAGGCCCAGCGATGCGCCTCGCGCACGCCCTGGAACGGCACCCATTCCTCCGGCTGCGAGGCGGACGGGGCGGCGACCCGACCCTCCGCCCGGCCATCTTGGCGGTAATGCACCAGGGGGTTGACCCCGGCGAGCCCGACATCGGGATAGCGCGCCACGTACATCAGCGTGCTGAAGGCAGGGTTCGGGTCGAGACCGGCCTTGGCACCCACGCGCAGGTAGTGCCGCACCGGGTCGAGGCGGGTCGGGCCGCTCTGGCGCCTGTAGAAGGCGGTGTCGAAATCGGCGCTGGGATCGCGGTCCTGCGCCGCCCCGCGCCAGACGTAGTGCAGGAAGGGATCGATGCCCGAGCGCGCCACGTCCGGATGGTTGGCCCGGTAATAGGCCGCGTCGAACAGGCGGGGGACGCGGCCCAGGATCGCCCGGCGGACGAGGGTCGTGGCGATGCGGACGACGCGGGAGCGGAGCGGGAGCGTCATGTGAAGGTCGGCGCCTCGCACAGGCGGCGCAGGACCGCGCGGTAGGCCTCGGCGTCCTCCTCGCGCCCGACCTGGGCGAGGCCGGCGCGCTGCACCTGCGTCCACGCCGCCTCGGTCTCGTGGAGATGCGCCAGCGTCTCGGCGAAGCCCCGGGGATCGTGCCAGTCGTGGACCCGGTATCCGGTGCCGTCGGGCCAGCCCATCTGCCCGGCCAGGACGGGGGTGACGACGCCCGGCAGGCCGCGGGCCACGGTCTCCAGGACCTTGTGCGGGATGCCGGCGGCGAAGCGCGTCGGCGCGAGGGCGACGCGCGCGGCGTCGAGGGCGGGGCCGATGTCGTCGACCCGGCCCAGCACCGTGACGCCGGGGCGCGTCAGCCGCTCGGCGATCGAGGGCGCGGCGGTGCCGATGAGGGTGACCTGCGCCTCCGGCAGGATCGCCCGCAGGCACTCCCAGGCCTGACCGAAGAACCAGTCGAGGGAATCGATGTTGGGCTCGCCCTCGCGGGCGAGGGAGCCGAGGAAGACGAAGCCCCGGCGGTCCGCGAAGCCGGGCGGGTTCGGGTGCGGCGCCTGGACGTGGCCGAGCACCACCGGATCGGCGACCCCGGCCCGCCGCAGCAGGCGCGCGTCGGCGGGAGAGACGCAGACCACCCGGTCGGCCGCGGCGATCGAGCGGAGTTCGAGCGCGGTCGCCCGGGCGAGGGCCGGCCCCGGCGCCGGGCGGCCCTTGAGGGCGTCGACGACGAACTCGCGCAGGGCGTAGAGGGATTCGGAGTCGAACACGACGCGGGAGCGGCCGATATCCCGCGGGTTCAGGCCGAGATCCGCCAGCACCTCGCACACCATGCGGATATGCGGCGGCCGGCTGACCCAGAGCACGTCGTAGGCGCCCGCGCGCTCGGTGACGAGGCGGCGGAAGCCCTCCCGGCCGCAGGGCTCGATGATCTCGATGCGGTCCGAGAGGTCGCGGTAGGTCGCCGCCGGCGCCTCGCGCTCGCCGTAGACCGAGCACACCGTCACCGCGTAGCCGAGATCCGCCATGGCGTTGACGATGGTGTTGGCCCGCGGCAGCCCGGCCCCGAGATCCTGGTGGGGCGCCCGGTCGTCGACGTAGAGGACGCGCAGGGCGAAGGGGGCGTCGTCGCGGGGCCCGAAGCCCGTGCGCCGCGGGCCCTGCCCGAAGAGCCAGGCGCCGTGCCGCTCGCGGAAGCGGACCCGGTTGCGGTCGAGGAGGCTCTCGACGTCGGCGCGCCGGACGCTGGTGCCGCTCTCCACGTGGATCGCGATGGCGCGCGGCTGGTAGACGACCCGCCATCCGGCCTGGTGGCAGCGCGCGCACAGGTCGGTGTCCTCGAAATAGGCCGGCGCGAACAGGTCGTCGAAGCCGCCGAGCTGCGTGAACAGCCGGGCCTCGACCATCAGCAGGGCGCCGGAGACGTAGCCCGCATCGCGGGCGTAGGAGGCCTCCGGCGCGAAGGGATCGAGGCTGCCGCGACCGGCCGGATGGGTGAGCTGCGGGTCGTCCTGGAAGCCCGCCCCGGCTTCCTGAAGGATGCCGCCGGGGAACACCAGGCGGCCGCCCACGATGCCGACGTCGTCGGCCTCCGCGAAGGTGCCGGCGAGGGCCGCCAGGGCGCCGGGCATCAGGTCGATGTCCGGATTGAGGAACAGCACGTAGCGGCCGCGGGCCTCGGCGGCACCCTGGTTGCAGGCCGGACCGAAGCCGGTGTTCTCCGGGTTGAGCAGGATCCGGGCGCCGTCGATCCGCCCGAACAGGGTCCGGGTCTCGGCGTCGGAGGCGTTGTCCACCAGGATCACCTCGAAGGACGGCCCGGCGAAGGCCTGGTGCCCGGCGAGCTTGGCCAGGGTCCAGGCGAGGAGATGCGGGGCTCCGCGCGAGACGATCACCACGGAGATCGCGGGTTCGGCCTCGGGACGGAACGCGATGCGGATGTCGTTGAGAAACAACGCGTTCCAGATCAGGGCGGCCTCGACCAGGGCCGCCTTCCGGCCCGCGGGGGCGTCGAGGACATCGGGGGCCGCCATCATGGCAGGGGCTCCGGAGCGGGCAGGACCGTGATGCGGCCGATGAGGTCGTCGTGCAGGAACAGGATCGTGGCCGCCTCCGCGCCCGCTCCGAGGCCCGTGAAGGTCACGGCCGCGGGGGCGCCCGGCAGGTCCGCGCGGGCCGTCGTATACGGATTGGTATACAGCGGATCGCCGCTGGTATTCAGAAGGGTGACGCGTTCGAGGGCGATCTCGCGCGGCGATGCGCCGACCCGGAAGGCCGCGCTGGGGTGGTTGCCGACGGCGAGGTGGCGCGGCAGGGTCAGGGCGAGGGTCGTCGCGTCCCCGGCGGCACCGACGCGGACCGCCCGCGCGTCCCAGTCGACGGCGACCTCCGCCAGCTGTGCCGCGAGATCCGCCCGGAGGGGCGGGGGGAGGCGCCTGTCGCGGACCCATTCGGGCGAGAGGGCGAGGCGGAGCCCGGCCAGGCCGGCATCCGGTGCTCCGGCCCCCGGCCCACCGTCCTCCGCCCGGGCGAACCAGCGCCGGCGCACGGGGGTGTAGGGATCGGCACCGGGCGGCGGGCCGCGCTCGGTGGCGACGAGGAGGCCGAACTCGGGATCGTCGCGCAGGGCCGAGCGCAGGGAGGTCTCGCGGGTCAGGCGCCCGCTCCCGAGGGGCGTCACGACCCGGTCCGGCTCGGGGGGCGGGGCGGCCGCCGCCGGAGATCCCACCGCATCTGTTGTCCCGCCGGACGCGGAAAGGATTGCCAGCAAATCGGTCTCGGCCTGCTCGGCGCGCGTATTGTAGGCGGCAAACAGATCCTGGCAGGCGCGGGTCAGCGCCGCGAGGCCGGCCGCATCGTCGGCGAGCGCCAGGACCTCGGCCTTCACCGCCTCGGCGGTGCGCAGGCGATGGGCCAGGGCTGCCGGGTCGAAGCCCTCGAAGCCGAGGGCGGTGCCGATGACGGGCTTGCCGAAGGACAGGGCCTCGGCGACCTTCATCTTGAGGCCGCTGCCCATCAGGATCGGCGCCACCACGAGGTCGACGCCGTCGTAGAAGGCCTCCAGTTCGGGCAGGTAGCCGGCGAGCCGCACGCCGGGCCCCGCGGCCGGGCCGAGGCTGGTGCCGATCTCCCCCGCGATGACGAGCTCCGGCCGGGCCGGGGTCCAGCCCGCGCTCCAGGCGGCGGCGAAGCGCCGGATCGAGAACAGGTTCGGGTCGTTGCCGTGGCCGAGGAAGCCGATCCGCTTCACCCGGGCCGGGGCCGCGAAGGGCCGGCGGGCGGGAAAGCGCGGCGGCAGCAGGTGGACGCGCCGGTCGGTGATCGTCCGGAAATAGGCCGCCTCCTCGGACTGGATCGCCAGCACGATGTCGGCCCGGGCGAGGCCCGCCGCCTCGCCGGGCCGGTCGGTGTAGAAGAAGTTCGGCTCGGCCCGGAACGGGCGGTACTGCCGCTGCCGGTCGGCGAAGCGGTCGTGGGTGTCGATCAGCCTCGTGAGGCCCGCCGGCGCCGCCTCCAGCGCGCGAGACAGGAACACGTAGTTCACCAGGATCGCGCGGGTCTCGGGGTGGGCCTGCCCGTACCACGCCACGAAGGCGCCGACCTCGTCGGGGCACCAGTCGTCGATGGAAAAGCAGCGCGCGCGGGTGGTGAGCGGGATGGCCGCCCGCGGCTCGATCCGGAAGGCGTGGCGGAACAGGCCCGCCGCGGCGACCTCGTCGGTGGGCGGGTGCTGCCCGAAGCGCCGGTAGATCTGGTCCTCGTGGGCGTAATAGGCGAGGTCGACGGCGTAGCCGCCGCGCTGCAGGGCGGCGCAGGTGGTGAGCAGCCGGCGCCGGTTGCCGGCGCTGGTCGGAAAGGCCGGCATCGGCGCCAGCACGAGGATCGCGGGGCCGCTCACCGGCCGCCCTCGCGGCGCAGGGCGGCCGGCGCGACGGTGCCGGTGCCGAGGAGGAGCGCGGTCTCGACGGAGGCCCCGCGCGGGTTGCCCCAGGCCGGCGCCAGGGTGAGGCCGATCTCGGGGGCCGGGCCGAAGCGCAGCTCGGCCGCCGCCACGCGGGCGCAGCTCCAGCTGCTGCCGGCCCGCAGCAGCAGGTAGTTCGGCACGCCGGAGCCGGAGAGCGTGGCCCGGTCCGCGTCGTCGCGGGCGAGGGCGAGGCGGGGCGCCGTCTCCGGCACCGGCCCCTCCGCGACGGCGGGCGCCAGCAGCGGGAACAGCGTCGCCAGGACGTCGAGGCTGTCCGGCGCCACCGCCGCCAGCACCGCCTCCCCGAGGGCGGCGCGCTCGGGCCGGGCCAGCTCCGCGATGGGGCGGGGCTTCGGGCAGGCGATCGCCGCATCGCGAAAATGCGTCTCCAGGGTCAGGGTGCCGCCCTCCGCCAGCGTCGCTTGCGCATCGTGCAGCACGAGGAGCCCGGCGGGGTCGGGCTCGGGCCCGCCGAAGCCGGCGAAGGCCCAGGTCAGCAGGCCGAGGCCGGGCGGGTCCGAGACCGCGAGGGGGATCGGCAGGTCGGTGCCGACCGGGTACCGGCAGACCAGCACGCCGTGGCCGGCCGCGAACAGGCGGCCCGCGATCGGAGCGTGCGGTTCGGGGGTGTCTGTCATGCGGCCTTGGCGCGGGAGCGGGCGGTCGGGACGGCCCCGGTCGAGGGACCGCGGAACGGGCGGACGGCCTCAGCCGGCCCGCTGGCCCCCGAAGGCCGCCAGGATGCGGGCCCAGGAGCGGGTGCCCTTGTGGAAGCTGTTCAGGTCGTACTTCTCGTTGGGCGAATGGATGCGGTCGTCGTCGAGGCCGAAGCCGATCAGGAGCGTGTTGCGATCCAGCAGCCGCTTGAAGTCGCCCACGATCGGGATCGAGCCGCCGGCCCCGATGGTCACGGCGGGCACGCCCCATTCCTCGGCGAGCGCCGCGCGGGCGGTCTCGAGCTCGGGCATGTCGAAGGGCAGGCTGATGGCGCGGCTGCCCTTGTAGCAGATCACCTCCACCGAGCAGTCGGCGGGGATTCTTTCACGCACGAAAGCCTCGAAGGTGGTCGCCAGAACCTCCGGGTCCTGGTCGTCGACGAGGCGGAACGAGACCTTGGCGCTGGCCTGCCCGGCGATCACCGTCTTGGTGCCCTCGCCGGTATAGCCGCCGATGATGCCGTTGACGTCGCAGGCCGGGCGCGACTGGATCAGTTCGATGAGCATGCGGCCGCGCTCGCCGGCCGGCTCCGACAGGCCGATGGGCCCGAGGAACGTCTCCGCCGTGAAATCGAGGCCGCGCCACTGCTCCAGCACCTCCGGCGGCGTCTCGCGCACGCCCTCGTAGAAGCCCGGCAGCGCCACCTTCCCGTCGGAATCGTGCAGGTCGGCGATGATCTTCGACAGGACGTGGATCGGGTTGCGCGCCGCGCCCCCGAAGAAGCCCGAATGCAGGTCGCGGTCGGCGCAGGTCACCTTGACCTCGAAATAGGCCAGCCCGCGCAGGGAGGTGGTGATGGCGGGCGTCGCCGGGTTCCACATGCTGGTGTCGCAGACGAGCACGATGTCGGCGGCGAGCTTGTCGCGGTTGGCCGCGACCCATTCGGGCAACCCCTGGGAGCCGTTCTCCTCGGCGCCCTCGATCAGGATGGTGACGCCGCAGGGCAGCTTGCCCGCCATCGCCAGATGTGCCCGGCAGGCCTCGACGAAGGTCATCACCTGGCCCTTGTCGTCCGAGGCGCCGCGCCCGACGATTTTCTTTTCGCCCTTGTCGTTCAGGGCGATGCGCGGCTCGAAGGGCGGCGTCTCCCAGAGGTTCAGGGGGTCCACCGGCTGCACGTCGTAGTGTCCGTAGAACAGGACGTGCGGGGTGCCGGGCTTCGGCCGATGGGCCAGCACCACCGGGTGCAGGGCGGTCTCGTGGATGCCGGTCTCGAAGCCGAGCGCCGTCAGGGTGCCGGCGAGCCAGGTCGCGGCCTCGCGGCACTGGGGCGCGAAGGCCGGATCGGTGGAGATCGAGGGGATGCGCAGGAAGGCGAAGAGCCGCTCCAGGGCGTTGTCGAGGTCGCGGTCGATGTCGTTGAGAACGGGGGCGAGCGCGGTCATCGGGCGTCCTTGGGCGAAGGCGGGCGGCGGCCTCCCGGGTTAGCCCATGGCGGCTGGGCCAAGCAACCTCGACGGAGCAACCGCACCCTTGCAACCGCGCGCACGCGACATCGGGAGCGCCCCGCGACGGAGGGCCCGAACCCCAGTCGGTCCCCGTGTGAAATCCCCCCGCGAAAGGGTGCTCTCGTCGAACGTGAACCCGGGCCCGGTGATGCATGGGTGGAACACCGGCTTTTTGGAACTGTTATCGAGTGGACCGGGCTGGGGCGGATGTTTTTTCCCCGCTTCAGCCCTTGCGAGTTTCCTTCGAAGACCATCGACGTCGCGCCCTTCGCGCCGCGCAAGCCACGGATACCGCCATGCTCATCGAAAGCGGCTCCACCGATGCTGCGAACACCATCGGCATCACCCTGACGATCAACGGCGAGAGCCGGTCGCTTCAGGTCGCGCCCTGGACCACCCTGCTCGACCTCCTGCGCGAGGATCTCGACCTCACCGGCACCAAGAAGGGCTGCGACCACGGCCAGTGCGGCGCCTGCACGGTGCTGGTGAACGGCACGCGCATCAATTCCTGCCTGACGCTCGCGGTGATGAAGGACGGGGCTAGCATCACCACCGTCGAGGGGCTCGCCGGCGCCGAGGGCCTGCACCCGCTCCAGGCGGCCTTCGTCGAGCACGACGCCTTCCAGTGCGGCTACTGCACCCCCGGCCAGCTCTGCTCGGCGGTGGGTATGCTCTCGGAGGGCCACGCCCAGTCGCGCGACGAGATCCGCGAGGCGATGAGCGGCAACATCTGCCGCTGCGGCGCCTACACCAACATCGTCGACGCCATCGAAGACGTGATGCACGCGGGAGCCGCGAAATGAACCGCTTCGACTACGTCCGCCCGACCACCGTGGACGAGGCGGTGCGCGCCATCGCCTCCGGCGCCCAGGCCCGCTTCATCGCCGGCGGCACCAACCTCGTCGACCTGATGAAGTACAACGTCGAGCGGCCCGAGCGCCTCGTCGACATCACCCGCCTGCCCCTCGACCGGATCGAGGAGCGCGACGGCGGCCTCAGCCTCGGTGCCCTGGTGACCAATGCGACCGTGGCCTACGACGACCGGGTCCGGGCGCGCTATCCACTCCTGTCGAGCGCGATCCTGGCCGGCGCCTCGGGCCAGCTGCGCAACGCCGCCACCACGGGCGGCAACCTGCTGCAGCGCACCCGCTGCTATTATTTCTACGACGACGCCACGCCCTGCAACAAGCGCGAGCCCGGCACCGGCTGCGCCGCCATCGGCGGGGTCAACCGCATCCACGCCATCTTCGGGACGAGCCCGTCCTGCATCGCCACCCACCCCTCCGACATGTGCGTGGCGCTCGCCGCCCTCGAAGCCAAGGTCCGGGTCGCCGGACCGGGCGGCGAGCGCACCATCCCCTTCGCGGAGTTCCACCGCCTGCCGGGCGACACGCCCGAGCGCGACACCACCCTCGCGGCCGACGAGATCGTGCTCTCGGTCGACCTGCCCGACGAGGAGTTCGGCGCCCACCACACCTACCTGAAGCTGCGCGACCGGCTCTCCTACGCCTTCGCCCTCGTCTCGGTGGCGGCCGTGATCAAGCTCGACGGCGACACCATCGCGAGCGCGCGCTTCGCGCTCGGCGGCGTCGCCCACAAGCCCTGGCGCGACCCCCAGGCCGAAGCCTTCCTGGCGGGCAAGCCCGCCACCCACGAGACCTTCGCCGCGGCCGCCAACATCGTGGTGGCCGAGGCACGACCCCAATCCGAGAACGGCTTCAAGATCGAACTCGCGCGGCGCGCGCTCATTCGCGGTCTGGCCCAGGCCGCCGCCGGCACGCCCCAGTCGCAGTCCGACAAGCGCATCGCCTGAAGGAACCCCCATGGCCCACAGCATCAGTACCTCCGGCACCGACACCTATGTCGGCACCGCGCAGAGCCGCGTCGACGGCCCGGCCAAGGTCACCGGCCAGGCGAAGTACGCGGCCGAGTTCGCCGCCCCCGACCTGACCCACGGCTACGTGGTCTCGAGCGGCATCGCCCGCGGCCGCATCCTCTCCATCGACACCGCCGCCGCCGAGGCGGTGCCGGGCGTCCTCAAGGTCTTCACCCACCAGAACCGGCCGCGCACGGCTTGGCTCGACTACAATTACCAGGACCAGGTCGCGCCCCCCGGCTCGCCCTTCCGGCCCCTCTACGACGAGAAGGTCCATTACAGCGGCCAGCCCGTGGCCCTGGTGGTGGCGGAGGATTTCGGCACGGCGCGCTACGCCGCCTCGCTGGTGAAGCTCACCTACGAGGCCGACGCGCCGACCACGGACCTGCGGACCCTCGAGGACGCGGCCTACGTGCCGCCCAAGAAGCGCTCCGGCATCAAGCCGCCGCCGGCGCCCTGGGGCGACGCGGACGGCGCCTACAAGGCCGCCCCGGTCCGGCTCACCAACCACTACCACCTGGCCGTGGAGCACCATAACCCGATGGAGCCCCACGCCTCGACCGTGGTCTGGGAGGGCGACGGCAAGCTCACCGTCTACGACAAGATCCAGGGCGTCTCGAACAGCCTCGGCTACATCACCGGCGTGTTCGGGATGAAGAAGGACGACGTCCACGTCCTCAACCCCTATCTGGGCGGCGGATTCGGCTCCGGGCTTCGTCCGCAATACCAGCTCTTCCTCGCCGTGATGGCGGCCCGGGAGCTGGAGCGCTCGGTGCGGGTGACCCTGACCCGCGACCAGATGTTCACCTTCGGCTACCGGCCCGACGTGCGCCAGACCGTCGCCCTCGGGGCCGAGGCCGACGGCGCGCTGACCTCCGTCCGGCACGAGGCGATCTCGGGCACCTCCGGCTTCGAGGATTACCAGGAGGTGGTCGTGAACTGGTCGGGCGTCCTCTACGACTGCCCGAACGTCGCCCTCGACTACCGGCTCGCCAAGATCGACACCTACACCCCCTCCGACATGCGGGCACCCGGCGCCGTGACGGGCGTGTTCGCCCTCGAGGTGGCGATGGACGAGCTCGCCCACGAGACCGGGCAGGACCCGATCGACCTGCGCCTGCGGAACTACGCCGAGAAGGACCGGACCCAGGACAAGCCGTTCAGCTCCAAGTCCCTGCGGGCGGCCTACGCCCAGGGCGCCGAGCGCTTCGGCTGGTCGGCCCGCAACCCGACGCCGCGCTCCATGCGGGAGGGGCGCGAACTCGTCGGCTGGGGCATGGCCACCGGCATCTGGGAATCGATGATGATGCAGTCGAGCGCCCGAGCGACCCTGACCGCCGACGGCAAGCTCGTGGTCGGCAACCAGACCGGCGACATCGGCACCGGCACCTACACCATCCTGACCCAGATCGCCGCCGACGCGCTCGGCTTGGCCATGTCGGACGTGACGACGAAGCTCGGCGACTCGAAGCTCGCCGACGCGCCGATCGCCGGCGGCTCCTGGACCGCGGCCTCCTCGGGCACGGCGGTGATGAAGGCCTGCCGCGACATCGCCGCCCAGGTCTTCACCCTGGCCCGCGGCCTCGACGAGTCGCCCCTGGCCAACGTCGATTTCGAGCGCGCGGTGTTCAAGGAGGGGCGCATCTCGGTGGCGGGCGACCCGTCCCGCAGCATCGCCCTCACGGAGGTGATGGCCAAGGCGGGCATGGACACGATCGAGGCCACCGGCTCGGCCGGCCCGGATTCCAACCATTCCCAGGACTTCGCCGGCTACACCCACTCGGCCGTCTTCGTCGAGGTGAAGGTCGACGAGGACCTCGGCGTGGTGCGCGTCACCCGCGTCGTCTCGGCGATCGCGGCGGGCAAGATCCTCAACACCAAGACGGCGCGCAGCCAGATCCTCGGCGGCGTGGTGATGGGCATCGGCTCGGCGCTGGAGGAGGAATCCATGCTCGACCACACCCTCGGCCGGTTCATGAACCACAATCTCGGCGAGTACCACGTGCCGGTGAACGCCGACATCCACGACATCGACGTGATCTTCGTGGACGAGGAGGACAAGGCCAACCCGATGGGCGTGAAGGGCCTGGGCGAGATCGGCATCGTCGGCACCGCGGCGGCGGTGGCCAACGCGGTCTTCCACGCCACCGGCAAGCGCATCCGCGACCTGCCGATCACCATCGACAAGATCATCGGCTGACCCTCGGGCCCTGAGGGTCCGACGATCGGGAGCCGCGTCCCTCCGGGGGCGCGGCTCTCCTCGTTTCAGCGCGTGGCGCGGCCGAACAGGCGCTCGGCGAAGGTCGGGCCGGCGTCGCCCCGTCCGGCGACCACGACGAGGCGGCGGACCTCGCCGCGCAGGAAGGCCTGGAGGAAGCGGTTGTAGTCCTTGAACGAGACGCAGCCGTTCGAGGCGCCGCTGGGGCCGAGCATGTAGGTGTGGGCCAGGATGCCGTCGCGGCCGTGGATCGCCGCGCTGCCGCCCACCGGGTTCAGGCGGATCGCCCGCACCCCGTGGAACAGCGCCTCGCGCTCGGTGAGGTCGTAGGTGCCGGGCGGGGTCGAGCCGCGCATCCGGCGGTGGACGTGGCGCGGGTTGTCCATGCTCTCGCCGAGGCCGGAATGCGCCTCCAGGCGCTCGCCGCTCGGCAGGGTCACGGTGCGCGCCGTGATGTCGTAGATCGCCGTGCCGGCCCCGACCACCGGGCTGCTCTCGATCACCCGGCGCGGACCCGGATCGACGCTCGGGTCCACGGAGGCGTAGGCGAGGGTGGTGCGCGGCTCGGGCTCCGGCTCGGGGCGCGTTCCGAACACCGTGTCGAAGAACGAGCGCTCGGCCGCCGCATCGGCGCCCGCGCGGGCGACCTGGGTCCGGCGGGCGGCGAGCGAGCGCAGGGCGGGGGCGGCGCGCAGGGCCAAGCGCGCCGGCTCGGCCTGCGCTACGAGGCCGGCCGGGCGCGGCACCGGCAGGGGAATGGTCTGGGGCAGCGGCTGCGCGATCCGGACGGGACCCGCCGCCGGGCTAAGCGCCGGGCGCGGGGCGGCCAGCGCCAGCACGGTCCGGGCCGCGCCCGGGGGCGGCACCAGGGCGGCGCTGAGCGGGGCGGCCCGGTCCAGTCCGCGGGCGCCGGCGCCGAGGACCGGGGTCGGGTCGAGCATCCAGGCATGGGCGCCCGGGGCGGAGGCCGCCGCCAGGGCCGGCCGGCGAGGCCCAGCCGGGACGGGCGCGTTCGGCGCGGTCAGGTGCGGGAAGACGGCGCAGAGGAGCGCCGCCGCGGAGGTCCGCAGCAGCACCGGCCCGTGGGGCCGGCGGCGGCGACGGCGCAGGCGGCGGCCGGACGGGGACACAGCGTCGTTCATGCGGGCGAACTCGGATACGCGGTTCCCGAACCGGCACGGCCTCTTCGACGCAGACCTCAAGGAAAGGTTAAGCGAAGACGCGAGACGCGAAAGATGCCCGTTAGGAAAACATCAACCTTAACTGGCCCTATTCAGCCTCAACTTGGTTAATCCGAGATAAACCGCGGCACATCGTGTGGAAAAAACTGCGTCCCCGCCGGGTGAGCCCCCCGGCGCGGGCGTCCGCAGGGCGCCGACGACGGGGCCCGGCCGGGCGCCGCCCCCGGCGGATCGGCGCGCCGGCGCGCGAAATGCGGGCCGTGCCCTGTGGACCTCGGGGGCAAGCCCGGCCCGGGCGGCGAACCGCGTGGGATTTTCTGCGTATCGTGAACATTGGGCCAAGCCGGCGGCCGGCTGCAGGGGGATCGTACCCGCAATGGGGTTTCTCATCGTCTTTCTCGGGGCCGGCCTGGGCGGCATGGCCCGCCACGGCGTCGGGCTCGCCGCCCTGCGCTTCGGCACGTCCTTTCCCTACGGCACCATGGGCATCAACATCCTCGGCTCGATCCTGATGGGGGTGCTGGCGGGCTGGTACGCCATGCGCAGCGGCAGCCAGCCGATGCGGCTGTTCCTCGCCACCGGCGTGCTCGGGGGCTTCACCACCTTCTCGTCCTATGCCCTCGACGGCATCCTCCTCCTGGAGCGCGGCGAGGTGGCCGCCGCCATCATCTACATCCTGGGCTCGGTGGTACTGGGCCTCGCCGGCCTGCTCCTCGGCCTGATGGTCATGCGGATGATCCTGTGAGCGCGACCGGAGCGCCGCGATGCTGAGCGCGCTGCTGCAATCCTGGCGGTTCTGGGCCCTGCTCTCGGCCCTGTTCGCCGCGCTCACCGCCATCCTGGCGAAGGTGGGCGTCACCGGCGTGGCCCCCGACGTCGCGACCTTCGTGCGCACCGTGGTGATCCTCGCCCTCACGGGCGCGATCCTGCTCGGCACCGGGCAGGCGCCCGGCCTCGCGGCCATCCCGGGCCGCAGCGTCGGCTTCCTGGTGGCCTCGGGCCTCGCCACCGGCGCCTCCTGGCTCTGCTACTTCCGGGCCCTCGCCCTCGGGGACGCGGCGCGGGTGGCGCCCCTCGACAAGCTCAGCGTCGTCCTGGTGGCGATCCTCGGGGTGATTCTGCTCGGCGAGAGCCTCTCCCTGCCGAACTGGATCGGCGTCGCCCTCATCGCGGCCGGGGCCGTCCTGGTGGCCTATCGGGGTTGAGACCCGTACGGCGCCGCCCCGTCGCAGGATCAAGCATCGACCGGTACGGGCCTTTTTCGGACGCATGGAATGTTTCCAAATCCGAAGACAGTAGAGCGACCGCGCGGATCAAGATTCAATCAATTCCAATGTTTCGTGAATTGCTTGCCAAGCGGAGGTTGAGCTTTCAAACCCTCTCCCGGGGCGTCGATCGCAAGAGGAGAGCGGATGATGGAACGCACGCTGGACTGGCTGCGCGGCACGGCGCGGATCGCCTGGTGGGACGGCTCGGCCCTCGACCTGCGCCTGCACCGCTTCACCGATCTGATCGACGTCCTGGCCGGCGTCCCGGAGGCGGACCCCGCCCTGGTCCCGGCCCATTGGCGCGAGCGCCTGTCGGGCACGGCCTTCGAGGGCCGGGCCTCGACGGGCCGGATCTGGGGAGGCCGGGCATGAGCGGGCGCGACGCGCGCATCGCCGCCCCGAGCGAGGCGGGCCCGGCCTGTGCCGAGGGCCCCTCTCCCGAGGCCCGTCTCGACGAGGCCCTGCGCCTGGCCTTCTGGCAGAGCCTGAACCGGGCGCCCCTGCCGGCCATGGCGGCGCTGGAGGTGGCGGCCCGGGTCGTGGGCACCCTCTACCGCCAGGTGGCCCAGGCGCATGAGGGCCCGCAGGGCTGCCGCTGCGGCTGGGAGCCGGACCCGGATTGCGACCTCATCGTGCTGGAGGCCAACCTCGCGGCCGCCCTGATGCAGCCGCCCGCGCCCGATCTCGCCCGCATGACGCCCCTCGGGCGCGCCTGAGGCGGCACGGTTACGATTCCCTCATACTCCCGGGTCGACCATGCCCGTGGGCCGGACGAGGGCGGCACGCGCCGGATGACGGCCCCGCATCGGCGCGCCGGGAGTGTGAGATGGACGGGTTCTATCGCGGCATCGAGACGAGTCTCCTCGCCTTCAGCCTCGTGCTCGGGCTCGGCGCCCTGGTCCTGTCCGACCGCGCGCTGCCGCGCCCGGCCGTGACCCAGCTCGCGGTCACGCTGCCGATGATCGCGGTCTCGGCGATGCCCTGATCCGGCACCGCGCGAAAGACCGCGCCCCGCGCTCAAGGATTGCTGATCGGCCGGCCCCTTGACTGCAACCCTTCCGGCCCCTCGCGACTTAACAGTCCAAGACGACAGCGCACGCCGTCGCATGATCCCGACATGTTGAGGGCACGTCCGCCAGAGGATGTGCGAGCGAGAATTTTCTCATGACAGCGAATCGACTGCACGTGTCCGTGCTGGCCGGCACGGTTCTCCTGATGGGCGCCGGTTTCACGGGCGCCCTCGCTCCCGCCGCCCTCGCCGCCCCGGTCGCCAACCCGGGTCCGGACAAGACCTCCGCCGCCTCCGCCGCCGTCACGCCCGTGGCGGCCGTCACCGAATCGGAGGACGAGGCCGTCAATTGCAGCCGCTCGCGCAAGCGCCTCTGGGTCGATGGCGAGGGCTGGATCGTCCGCCGCGTCACCACCTGCCGCTGAGGCCGGCGCCGCGGCCCGGACCCACCGCCCGCGACCACCGGACGACCCGACCCTGCCGCGCGGCAGGGTTTTTCGTTGGGCTCCTGCCGCGCGGCAGGGTTTTTCATTGGAAGTGCTGCCGCAAGGCAGGGGGTCGACCGGAGGGAACCGGGGCTGGCGCGCGACGGGGTCTCATCCGGGACGACGGTGTCCCGGGGCCAGCAGGGCTTGCCACGGGGGCGCCCGGTCCTCCGGTCGCCGTCGCGGAGACCGTCCCCGAGCCCCTTGCCCGGTCGGTCTGGCCCGGCCCATCCTGCCAAGCCGTCTTCCTAAGCAGTCTTCGACGTTGGCGGCGGACCGGATGTCCGGAACGACGGGATGTCGGTGCCGGTTCTCCTCGAAATCGGCCAGCGCGGGAGTCCGGCGTCGCATGACCACTCGATCCAAGGTGTCGCCCTCCGGGCTCGTCTCGCTCCGTCTGGCCGGCCTCGCCGGTTCCCTGATTCTGTGCGGCCTCGCCGGCACGGCGCAGGGCCAGGATCTGACCTACGGCCGGTCGGTGTCCTACGAATCCGGTTACGAGGGCGGCTACGGCGGCCCGCTGATCCGCGGCGACTATGTCGGTGCGCCGCTCACCCGCGTCCCGCGCCCGAGTGAACTCGTCCCCGGCGCCTGGGGCTACGGCACCTACGGCATCCCGACGCTGGCGGGCATCCGCAGCGCGCCCGCCGGCACGCCGACGGTCTACGTCATCGATGCGCCGCGCTCCGTCGCCCGGGCCGCTGCCCCCGGCCGGTCCCGGGTGCTGACGCGCAACCGGCAGGACCGCTGGTCCGCCGCCCCCGGGGACGCGCGCGTCCAGGGCGGCGGCAGGGCCTTCCAGGCGCAGGGCGGCGGCGTCCCGGCCGCGCCGCCCGCCGAGATGAGCGGCGGCGCCCGGGTCGTCCCGGTCCGGGTCTCCCACCGCTGAGGCGCTCGCGCCGCGACGGCGTTCCGGCCCGGACGGGCTTTCGCAAGCATTAATCAATTGGTGCCATCCTGATCACCAGAACCGTGAAGGTGATCAGGCCGCGCCATGCATATCGTCCTCGTCGACACCAGTCGGGTCGTCCTCAAGATGATCGCGGCCGTCCTCGAACCCAACGGCCACACCGTCTCAGCCTTCACGGACTCCACGGAGGCCCTGGACTTCGTCGAGAACACCGCCTCGGTCCGGGTGCTGATCACCAGCCTCGAGGTCCGGCCCCTCGGCGGCCTGGAGCTGTGCTGGTCCGCCCGCCTGCTGGCGGAGGCCAACCGCCCCCTCTACATCATCACCATGTCGTCGGCCCGGAACGCCCGGAACCTCGCCGAGGCCCTCGACAGCGGCGCCGACGACTTCATCGAGAAGCCGCCGGGACCGGAGGAACTGCATGCCCGCCTGCGGGCCGCCGAGCGCCTCACCACGATGCAGAGCGAGCTGATCCGCCTCGCCGACACGGATTCCCTGACGGGGCTCCTCAACCGGCGCGCCTTCCTCCAGAAGTCGCGCGACGCCGCCGAGCGCGTGGGCGACCACGGCAGGATGTCGGCCATCCTCCTCGACATCGATCATTTCAAGCGCATCAACGACGAGTACGGGCACGATGTCGGCGACGCGGCCATCCAGGCCGTGTGCCGCGAACTGGCGGTGGACGGCATCGTCGGACGCCTCGGCGGCGAGGAGTTCGGCATCATCCTGCCCCACCGCTCCGGCAGCGACGCCGAGGTTCAGGCGACCCGCCTGCGCCGCGCGATGGAGGCCCTGCGCATCCGCGGCGGCCGGGTGCCGATCCGGCTGACCTGCAGCTTCGGCGTCAGCGAGTGGACCGAGGGCGACACCATCGAGGGGCTGATCAAGCGGGCCGACATCGCCCTCTACGAGGCCAAGACCACCGGCCGCAACCGCGTCGTCAGCGCCGCCTCCGACCTCGTCCTGGCCCGGGCCGGCTGAGCCGCGACCCTGTCTCGAATCGGGGATCGCTCCGGCGGCGCCCCTGTGCCGTTGCGGAACGCCGCCGCGGCGGGCCCGGTCGACCGGCCGCGGGCGTTTACCAAGGTTCTGCCGAATTAACCCTGCCGGATTCCCAGTCTTCGGGGAATCGCGGTCGAATCCAGCCCGAGTCTTGTCCGCGACCTGCGGGCGATGTGCTGGAGTCCCGCCGAGTAAAGCCCTGGAACGGAACTTGATCTGATCCCCGGAAGAAACGCTGCGGTGTGTCGCGGTGGGACAGTGGGGAGTTCAGCGGCATGCATGACGCCGTGGGAGTATTGATCGTCGGCGAGCCGCTCGGGCCCGAATCCGCCTTTCGCGCCGTCATCGAGCACGAGCCGCGCCTGCACACCCTGAGCGAGGCGGAGCTTCCGCACGGGCCGGACCGCAAGGTCGCCCTGATCTTCGTCGGAGCGGAGCCCGAGCCCGACCTCGACCAGCGGATCGCGGCCCTGAAGGGGCGGGCGCCGGGCCTCGGCGTCCTGGTCGGCTTCGAGGTGCTGCGGGCCGATCTCGTGACCCGCCTGATCGAGGCCGGGGCCGACGCCTTCATCGCCCGCTCGGCGCCGGCGCGCGCCATGTGCACGGCCCTCCTGGCCCTTGCGGCGGGCGCGGCCGAGGCGGCCTGGGACGCGCCGGCCGTCGTGCCGGTCGCCGACGGCCTGACGCCCCGGGAGGCCGAGATCCTGCGCTTCCTCAGCGCCGGCTTCAGCAACAAGGAGGTGGCGCGCCGCCTGAACCTCAGCGTGCGCACCGTGGAGACCCACCGCCTGAACCTGCGCCGCAAGACCCAGACCGGGCGTCTGAAGGACCTCGTCGCCCTGGCCCGCCATCTCGGTCTCGCCCCCGTGGTCGATGCCGGCCCGGTCCGGGTGCAGGGCGCCGACCGCGGCCGCGGACACCACCCGAGCGAGTCCCTGGCCCGGCTCTGAGCCGGGCCGCGTCGCCCCGCGGGTGGGGCACCAGGACGGGGCGAGTGGATGTCGGGACCCGTCAGGCGGGATTCAGGCCTTCGTTGACCGCGGACAGGGGACGCTTGGGCTTCTGCGCCACGTCGCCGCCGCGCATGGCCTCCTCCAGCGGCTCCGGGCCCTTGCGCAGGAGCTTGGCGAGATAGTAGCTGCCGAAGCCGAAGATGAACGCGTAGGCGATCAGAAACGCCACCAGCGAGGTCGTCACGGCGTTGACCGTGAGCGGCGAGTGGGCGTCCGCCGTGCGCAGCTGCCCGTAGACGATGTAGGGCTGGCGCCCGATCTCGGCGGTGAACCAGCCGAACAGGACGGCGCCGAAGCCGGACGGCGTCATCAGCATCGCCGCGTTGAGGAACCAGCGGTTCGTGTAGAGCGTGCCGCGCCAGCGGAGATACAGGCTCCACAGGCTCAGGCCCAGCATCGCCATGCCGATCGCGACCATGATGCGGAACGAATAGAACACCGGCCAGACCGGCGGGCGCTGGTCGCGCGGCACGTCCTTCAGGCCCGGCACCACACCCGAGAAGTCGTGGGTGAGGATGAAGCTGCCCAGCCGCGGGATGCCGATCTCGAAGTCGTTCTTCTCCGCCGCCATGTTGGGGATCGCGAAGAGCAGCAGGGGCATGTTGTCCTGCCGGTCCCAGTTCGCCTCGATCGCCGCGAGCTTGGTCGGCTGCAGCTTGAGCACGGCGAGGCCGTGGGTGTCGCCGACGAAGATCTGGATCGGCGTGAAGATCACCGCGAACCAGAGCGCCATGGAGAGCGAGAGCCGGGCGCCCGCCACCTTCTCGGCCGGCTCCTTGCGCGCCCGCAGGATCATCCAGGCCGACATGCCCGCCACCGCGAAGGCCGTGGTGAGGAAGCAGCCCAGCACCATGTGGGCGTAGCGGATCGGGAAGGACGGGTTGAAGATCACCTTCCACCAGTCGGTGGCGATGGCCCGGCCGTTCTCGACCACGAAGCCGTCCGGCGTCTGCATCCAGGAATTGGCCGACAGGATCCAGAAGGCCGAGATCAGGGTGCCGATCGCCACCATGCAGGTCGAGACGAAGTGCAGGCGGTCGCCGACCCGGTCCCAGCCGAACAGCATGATCCCGAGGAAGCCCGCCTCGAGGAAGAAGGCCGTGATGACCTCGTACTGGATCAGCGGCCCGAGCACGTTGCCGGTGAAGTCGGAATAGCGCGACCAGTTGGTGCCGAGCTGGTAGCTCATCACGATGCCGGAGACGACGCCGAGGCCGAAGGAGACCGCGAAGACCTTCACCCAGAACCGGTACAGGTTCCGGTACATCGGGTTCCCGGTCCAGAGCCACTGCGCCTCCAGCCGGGCGAGGAAGCTCGCCAGCCCGATGGTGAAGGCCGGGAAGATGATGTGGAACGCCATGGTGAAGCCGAACTGGATGCGCGAAAGCAGAAGCGCGTCGACGTCCATGGCGAACCTCGTCCGATACGGGACCCGGAATCGGGAAACCCTGGAACGGCTATAGCGTGAAGACGCCGGAGCTGCATCCGGTTCGCGAATCGCGATGGGGTCGCACCGGCCCCCGGGGCGTCAGAGCCGCGGCAGCAGGCGGCGCGGCGCGCGGGCCAGGGTCGCCACCCCGAACAGGCCTAGCGCCACCACCCCCGTCAGGCCGGCCACCAGGAGGTCGCGGTCGCGGCTGGTCCAGTAGGCGCGGCGCGTCGACCTGGTCCGGTCCGAGAAGCGCCCGTCGATGCCGACATCGCCCGGGATCGGCGCGAACAGGTTGCCGGCCTTGTCGGGGGCGGGTGCGTCGGTGAGCTGGGCCGACCACATCGTGGCGGCCTTGGAATCGGCGTAGCCCGGCATCAGGGCCTGGGCGGCGGCCATCATCACCGTGCTGTGCCCGACCCAGACCTCGCGGCTCGGCTTCTCGGCGGTGGCGACGATGGCCTCGGCGCAGAGGCGCGGATCGTAGACCGGGTCGGGGGCGTACTGGCCGTGGCCGGTGCGGTTGCGGGCCCAGTCGAATTGCGGGGTGTTGACGGCCGGCAGGTAGACCACGCTCAGGGAGACGTCCACGCGGTCGTGGATCAGCTCGGAGCGCAGGGCGTCGGTGAAGCCCGAGACCGCGAACTTCGCCGCGCAATAGGGCGCCTGGAGCGGGGCGGCGCGGATGCCGAGGCCGGACGAGACCTGGATGATGGCGCCGCGGTTGCGCGGCTTCATGTGGCGCAGGGCCGCCAGCGTGCCGTAGACCTGACTCAGGTAGGTCGTCTCGGTGACGCGCCGGTACTCCGCGGGCGTGATCCGGTCGGCCGGGTTGACGATGGTCGCCATGGCGTTGTTGACCCAGGCCCGGATCGGCCCGAACTCGCGCTCGATCCGCGCGGCGGCGGCATCGATCGCCTCGGCGTCCGCCACGTCGGCCGAGATCGCCAGGACGGGACGGCCATAGGCGATCAGGGCGGCCTCCGTGTCGCGCAGGCGGCCGGCGTCGCGGGCGATGACCGCCACGGCCCAGCCCCGCCGGGCGAAGAGATGGGCGGTGGCGAGCCCGATTCCGGCGGTTCCCCCGGTGACGACCGCGACCTTCATGATGTTTCATCCTCGGTGAGCGCCTGGCGCCAACGGGTTCGGGGGCGACCTGGTGCCGGCGGGGATGCGTGCCCAAACGACACGGGGGACGAGGCTCAGCGAAAACCCTCCCCCGCAAAGGGGGGGAGGGGCCTTTCCGCGCTGAACCGAGGCGGGCCGGAGCTGCGACTCAGGCGGCCTGACCCTGCCGGGATTCCGATGCCTTCGCGCTCCGCTTGCGCGCCGCCGTCCCGGCCTTCCTGGCCGCCCCGGCATTCGACAGATCCCGGCCCTTGCCGTCCTTCACACCGGCGAGGCGCGCCTGGAGCAGGCCGAGCACGGCGGCCTCCTCGGGCTTGAGCCCCTGGAGATCCGCGCGTAGCTCGTCCTCCACCGCGTCCTTGATCTGCAGCAGGAGGGCGCCCTCGAGGTAGCAGTCGAGCACCTGGGGGTGGATGTAGCACTTGCGGCAGATGGTCGGCGTGTTGCCGAGCCGCGCGGCGACGCCCTCGATGGCCGCGCGCAGGTTCTTCTTGGCCTTGGCCTCGCTGTCGAAGGCCTCGAATTCCTGCAGCGCCAGGGCCGCCAGCACCGTGCCGGCCCAGGTCCGGAAATCTTTTGCCGTGATGTCCTGGCCGGTGATCTCGCGCAGGTAGGCGTTGACGTCCGCCGAGGTCACGTCGCGCACGGTGCCGTCGGCGTCGCGGTACTGGAACAGCTCCTGGCCCGGCAGGTCCTGGCAGGCCTTGACGATGCGGGCGACGCGCCGGTCCTTGAGGCCGAGATCCCAGGTCTTGCCGCTCTTGCCCTTGAACCGGAAGGTAAGCTCCGAGCCTTCGATCCGGGCGTGCCGGTCGCGCAGGGTGGTGAGGCCGAAGCTCTTGTTGGTGCGGGCGTAATCGTCGTTGCCGACGCGGATCAGCGTGGTCTCCAGGAGGTGGACCACGGTGGCCAGCACCTTTTCACGGGGAAGGTCGCGCCGGCTCATGTCCGCATCCACGCGGGCGCGGATCGCCGGGAGCGCGTCGGCGAAGGCCATGACGTGCTCGAACTTGGTGAGGTCGCGGGCGGCGCGGAAATCCGGGTGGTAGCGGTACTGCTTGCGCCCCTTGGCGTCGCGGCCTGTCGCCTGGATGTGGCCGTTGGCCCGGGGGCAGATCCAGACGTCGGTATAGGCCGGCGGGATCGCCAGGGAGCGGATGCGCGCCAGGGTCTTTGCGTCCCGCACCGGCTGGCCCCGGGCGTCGCGATAGGCGAAGCCCGTCCCGCTCTTCCGGCGCGTCAGCCCCGGCATGGCGTCGTCCACGTAGCGCAGGCCCGCCTCCTCGGCGGCGTCGCGCGGGTCGGCGACCGTGCCTTCTTCGTCGCGCGCCGTGGCCATGCTGGCTCCCGTCCCTGTGATGACTCGTTGGCCGTCAACGGGGCCGCGCCATGCGCTGTTCCGGGCGGGGCGTGCTACATCCGGTCCGATGGATAACCCCGCTCCCGGCGGCGCGCCCCGCCGCCTCGTCCTCCTCGCCCCCGACGATGCGGGCTTCGCGGCCCGCTTCCTCCCCCTGGTCGCGACGGCCCGGGCCGCCGGGCTGGCCGCCACGGTGGTGACGCGGGTGGATGCGCATCGCGGGGCGATCGAGGCGGCGGGCGCCCGGGTCGTGCCCTTCGCGCTCGGGACCTCGCGCATCAACCCGATGGCGGCGGGCTACGGGGCGGGGCAACTCGCCGGCATTCTCAAGGCCCTGGAGGCCGACCTCCTGCATGCCATCGGCCTGCGGGCGATCGTGGTCGGCGGCACGGCGGCGGCGATGTCGGGCATCGCGGCGCGGATCTACCAGCCCGACGACCTCGCGGCGCTGGGCGCCCGCACCGATGCCGCCGGGCGCCTGACGCGCTTCGGCCTGCGCCAGGCCCTGCGGGGGCCCCTCGCCACCCGGGCCACCCGATACCTCTGCGAGACCGCGGCCGATGCTGCCGCCCTCGGCCTCGACCCGGCCGATACGGCGCTGGCGCTCGTGGATGCGGACGGGCTCGGAGCCGCCGCCGCGACGCTCTACGGCGAGTTCGGCCGGGCATGAGCGCGAAAACCATGACGCCTTCCGCCGATCCCCTCGCCTTCATCCGGGCCAACACCCGGCTGCGCCCGGTGCCGCACGCGCCCGAGATCGTCCTGCACGTGGCCGACGAGGCCACCGAGCTCTGGCAGAAGACCGAGGACGAATTGTCGGCGATCGGCCTGCCGCCGCCGTTCTGGGCCTTCGCCTGGGCCGGCGGGCAGGCGCTCGCCCGCTACGTCCTCGACAATCCCGGTCTCGTGGCGGGGCGCCGGGTGCTCGACTTCGCCTCGGGCTCGGGCCTCGTCGCCATCGCGGCGGCGCGGGCCGGCGCGGTCCACATCACGGCCAGCGACCTCGATCCCTTCGCGATCCCGGCCATCGGCCTCAACGCGGCGGCCAACGGCGTCGCGGAGCGGATCGAGGCGGTGTCGCGGGACCTCATCGGCTCCGATCCCGGCTCGGCCGTGGTGCTGGCCGCCGACATCTTCTACGAGCGGGACCTCGCGGCCCGCGTCACCGGCTGGCTCTCCGGCCTGCATGCCCGCGGCGCCACCGTGCTGGTGGGCGATCCCGGCCGCTCCTACCTGCCCCGCGACCGGCTCACCGAACTCGCCACCTACGCGGTGCCGGTGAGCCGCTCCCTGGAGGATGCCGAGATCAAGCGCAGCAGCGTCTGGCGATTCCGTATCTGAGCCGGCTCAGAACCGGCCGCGGCGCTGCGCGTCGAGGCTCCAGGGACCGGCGCCGGCGGCGGCGAGGTAGAGGAAGACGAAGCAGAACAGGATCGCGGCATCGCCCCCGTTGAGCGCCGGGAACGGGCTCTTGGGGTGGTGGGCGATGAAGTACGCGAAGGCCATCTGGCCGGAGAGCAGGAACGCCACCGGCCGGGTGAACAGGCCGAGGATGATCAGCGCGCCGCCCAGGGTCTCCAGGATGGCGGCGAACCACAGCAGCGACAGCATCGCGGGGCCGGCCCCGCCGCCCATCCGCACGGGAAAGCCGAACAGCTTCTGGGTGCCGTGCTCGAGGAAGAGCAGGCCGGCCACGATGCGCAGGACGCTGAGGAGGCGCGGGGCCCAGGTCGTCGAGAGGCTGGCGAGGGACATGGGCGATGGGTCTCCGGCGGGACGGGCGCGCGGACGGCGCCCGCGCGATCCCGCCGAGCCATACCGCGCGGCACCGGACGGGGCGAGCCTCCACGGGCAACGGCGCGGGGATATCGCGCGCCGCCGCAGGTCCCGTTGCAAATCCCGTTGCGGGTCCCGTCACATCCCGTCGTCGAAGTCCGGCGGGCCGAGGCGGCGCCAAGCGGCGGCGATGCGCTCCGGCTTGGTGTCGAGGGCCTCGGCGCAGGCCAGCAGCGTGGTCTCGTCACTCATGATATGATCGAGGATGCCCGCCAGGAAGCCGGGGTCCTGCGCGCTGGCCCGCAGGGTCTCGGGCGTCGCCCCGGTGGCGTTGAGGAAGGCGAAGAGGCGCTCGTCGTCGGTGGCCATCCAGGCGAGCGCCGCCAGGGCCACGCCCTCGGCGGAATCGTCTCCGCCAGTGGGTTTGCGTTTCGTCAACATGTATCCGCTAAATCTCCTGAGGCGGGGCATGCGTCGAACGACAATGGGCCGTCCACGCACCGGGAACAACGGGCCATGAAGAAGACCGTGCTCATCGTTGAGGACAACGAACTCAATATGAAGCTCTTCAACGATCTGTTGGAGGGCCATGGCTACGCGACGCTCAAGACGGCCAACGGCATCGAGGCGATCGAGCTCGCCCGGACCCACCGCCCCGACCTGATCCTCATGGACATCCAGCTTCCGGAGGTCTCCGGCCTCGAGGTCACGAAGTGGCTCAAGGAGGACGACGACCTCAAGGCCATCCCGGTGATCGCGATCACGGCCTTCGCCATGAAGGGCGACGAGGAACGCATCCGCGAGGGCGGCTGCGAGGCCTACCTGTCGAAACCGATCTCGGTGGCGAAGTTCCTCGCCACCGTGCGCCAGTATCTCGGCGACGCCAGGACAGCCTGACCCGCCCGCCTCGCTCATCGCCTTCCCGATGGCCCGTAGTACGACCCTGTGCGAGAACCGATGTCGGCCCGAATCCTGATCGTCGATGATCTCTTTCCGAACGTGAAGCTCCTGGAGACGAAGCTCTCCATGGAATACTTCGACGTTCTGGCGGCGATGAACGGCCCCGACGCACTGACGATCTGCGAGAAGGGCCTCTGCGACCTCGTCCTCCTCGACGTGATGATGCCCGGCATGGACGGGTTCGAGGTCTGCCGCCGGCTCAAGAGCAACCCCAACACGGCCCACCTGCCGGTGGTGATGGTCACCGCCCTCGACCAGCCCTCCGACCGCCTGCGCGGCCTCGATGCGGGCGCCGACGACTTCCTGACGAAGCCCATCGACGACACCGCCCTGTTCGCCCGCGTGCGCAGCCTGGTGCGCCTGAAGGCGGTGACGGACGAGCTGCGCTCCCGTGCCGTGGCCTCGCGGGATTTCGGCATCGGCGACCCCCTGGCCCTCGCGGCGGCCGAGACCGGCCTCGATGCCTCGATCCTCCTCGTGGAGGACCGCCCCGGCTCGGCCGACCGCCTCGCGGCGGCGCTGGGCCAGCACCACACGCTGATGGTGGAGGCGGACCCGCACAAGGCCCTGGTGCTGGCCGCCGAGGGCAGCTTCGACCTCGCCCTGGTCAGCCTCGACATCCAGGGCTTCGACGGCCTGCGCCTGTGCAGCCAGCTGCGCTCCCTCGACCGCACCCGCCTGATGCCCGTGATGATGATCGCCGAGGAGCACGACCGCGCCCGGGTGATCCGGGGCCTCGAATTCGGCGTGCACGACTACCTGATGCGGCCGGTGGACCGGAACGAGCTCGTGGCCCGGGTGCGCACGCAGGTGCGCCGCCGCCGCTTCTCGGAGGCCCTGCGCGGCGCCGTCCAGGCCTCGATGGAGCTCGCCGTCACCGACGGGCTGACGGGGCTGCACAACCGGCGCTACCTCGACAGCCATCTCGGCGCCCTGTTCGGCGAGGCGGCCCTGCGCAACCGCCCGGTGGCGGCGCTGATGCTCGACATCGACCGCTTCAAGGCGATCAACGACACCTACGGCCACGAGGCCGGCGACGAGGTGCTCAAGGCCTTCGCGGAGCGCATCCGTACCCATACGCGCGGCATCGACATCGTGGCCCGCTACGGCGGCGAGGAGATCGTCATCATCCTGCCGGATGCCGAGGCCGAGGGCGCCTACGCCATCGCCGAGCGCATCCGCGAGCGCATCGAGGCGGTGCCGTTCGCGATCCAGCGCGACACCCGCACGGTGCCGGTGACCGTCTCCATCGGCGTGGCCTGGCGCCGGGCCGAGGATGCCGGGCCGGCCGACATGCTCAAGCGCGCCGACCTCGCCCTGTACCGGGCCAAGAGCACCGGCCGGAACCGGGTCGAGGCGGCGGCGGCCTGAGAGCCCGGCCGGAGGCAGGGCCGCCGGCGGCGGGGCCGCTACTGCAGCTGGTGGCCCTTCTTGGCCATCTCGGCGCGCACGCGGACCATGATGTATTCCGAGACGTCCTGGGTCCAGGTCTGCATCGCCTGGACCATCTCGTCGAGCACCTGCGGCTGGGTCTCGACGTAGCGCTTGCCGGCGGGCGAGCGGAAGAAGGTCGCGATCTCGTTCAGCTCGGCCTCGGACAGGCGCGAGGCGTAGATCCGGGCCGCGGTCTCGATCATCGCCTGCTTCTGCAGCTCCATCTCGGGCTCCAGGGAGGTCAGGACCGTGTCGAGGTCCTTGGTGATCTCGGGCCGGGTGACGGCGCCCTGGCGGATGCGGTCGCTGAAGGCGGGGATGATCGAGTCGAACGACCGGGCGATGCCGGAATTCAGCATGACCTCGCGGGCGAGGGCGAGGTGGTTGGCCGAATAGGCCGGACTCTGCGCGGCGGGGGTGCTCGGGGCCGGCGCGGGGG
>NZ_JBYSXL010000045.1:0-37818 GCF_058782155.1 Methylobacterium sp. FW306-05-D | reverse complement strand
GACTACGAGGGGACGACGCTGCGCGACCATCTCGGCCTGCCGCGCCCGGCCAACCGCTTCTTCGCCTGATCCGTCGCGCCCGGGCGCGGGCCCTCGGCCGGGATCGACGGCAGGGATTTCGACGGGATGGATTTCGACGGCATGGGGGAGGGGTATGGATGCGGTCGAGGGAGCGTCCCCTTCGTTTCGCGTGCGGCGGACCTCCGTCGGGCGCTTTCGGCCGCCCGGGCCCCTCGTTCAGGGGCGCGCCGTCGCCGCGGCGGTCCGGAGACGGGGCGCCAGGGCCAGCATGAGGGGCACGACGGCGAGGGCCGTGGCGGCGGCGGCCAGCATCGCCGTCTGGGCACCGGCGGCGTCCCCCAGGGGGCCGTAGAGCAGGGGGGCCGCCAGGGCGCTGCCGCCCAGGGTCCAGGTGTAGAACACCGCGAAGGCCCTCTCGACCCGGCCGCCCGGCGCGAGGTCCGGCACCGTCCCGTAGAGGACGGAAGAGGTCCCGTTCAGCATGAGGCCGAGCACGGGCAGGAGCCCCAGCACGGCCCCCAGCGGAAGCACGGTGACGGCGAGGATCGCCAGCGCCGTGCCGGTCTCGGTCAGGACCACGGTCCGCGTCACGCCCAAGCGCTCGCCGAACCATCCGCAGACCGCCTTGCCGAGGGCGCCCCCGAGGAAGACGGCCGAGAGGGCGAAGCCCACCGTGGTCAGGCCGGCGCCCTTCTCCTGGAGCAGGAAGGGCAGGTAGAGCAGGAAGGCCGGGCGCGCGGCGTTGTCGAGGGTGCCGATGGCCACGAGCAGGCCGAAGCCGGCGCTCCCGGTGCCGTCGCGCCCGGCCGCGCGCCGGGACTTCTCCGGCAGCCCGTCCCGTGACGCCCGGTCACGCGGCAGCAACCGCAGCAGGCTCAGCGCCACCGCGAGGCCGAGGGCGGCGATCAGCCAGAGCGCCGTGCGCCAATCGGTCAGGCTCAGCAGGAGACCGAGGAGGGGCGGCACGCTGGCCTTTCCGAGGTCGCCGGTGAAATTGTAGGTGCCGAGCGGTCCGCGGGCCGTCCGGCCATAGGCCTGGGCGATCACCGCGGAGGCGAGGGGGTGCTGCGTGCTGCTGCCGATGCCCCCGAGGGTGAGGGCGAGGCAGAGCCCGGCCAGGCTTCCCGAGGAACCGGCCAGCGCGTAGCCGCCGGCGCTGAGCAGGGTGCCGAGCACCAGCACGCTGCGCGCGCCGAGGCGCTGCGCCAGCCGGGCCGCCGGCATCTGCAGGGCGGCGAGGGCGCCGTTATAGAGGCTGCGCAGCAGGGCGAGGGCGGCGTAGCCGAGGGCGAACTCCGCCTGCCAGACCGGCAGGAGCACGTAGATCAGGTCCGTATAGCCGTCGTGCAGGGCGTGGTTGAGCCCGACCGCAGCCAGGATCCGCGGCGCCTCCGGGCGGGGCGGGGCATCGACGGTGCCGGCGCCGGCAGGCGCGGTCGGATTCTGTGCGGGCGGCATGCGGAACGGGTCCTGTTTTGCCGACGCAGGATCGCCCGCTCGTCCGCGGCTGACAAACGCCTTATGCTGACGCTCGCGTGAGGAAACCTGACCCGTGCTGCGCCGCCTGCCGCCCCTGAACGCCCTGAAGGCTTTCGAAGCCGCCGGGCGCCATGCCAGCTTCACCCGGGCCGCCGAGGAGCTGCGCGTCACCCACGGGGCGGTGAGCCGGCACGTCCAGGCGCTGGAGGCGTGGCTCGGCCAGACGCTGTTCGAGCGTCACAACCGGCGGGTGGTCCTGACGGAGGCGGGGACGAGCTATCTGGCCGAGATCGGCGCCGCCCTCGACCGCATCGCCCTGGCGACGACGCGCCAGGTGGAGCGCGGCCGGCCGCGCCTCCTGCGGGTGAACGCGCTGGCGACCTTCACCCTGCGCTGGCTGATCCCCAGGCTGTCCGCCTTCCAGCGCGCCAACCCTGCCGTGGAGGTGCGGCTGACCACCTCGAACGTGCCCCTGGCGAACCTGGCCGAGCCCTTCGACGTGGCCATCCGGGGCGGGCCGGATGGGCGGCCGGGCCATCGCGCGCGGCCCTTCCTGTCGGAGCGGCGCCTGCCCGTCTGCAGTCCCGCCCTGCTGCGGCGCCAGCCCCTCGCGGAGGCGGACCAGCTCCGGAACCACACGCTCCTGCACGCGGCGACGCTGCCCGGGGTCTGGCCGCAATGGCTCGAGGCCGCGGGCGTGCCCGGCCTGGTGCCGCAGGCCTCGGTGACGCTGGAGCACTTCTACCTGACGCTCCAGGCCGCCCTCGACGGCCTCGGCGTCGCCATGGGCCCGGAGCGGCTGATCGCCGACGATCTCGCGGCGGGCCGGCTGACCTGCCCCTTCCCCGGTCCGTCCCTGCCGGCCCGGAGCTACTTCACCTACGTGCCGGAGGCCCGGGCGGACGATCCCTCCGTCCAGGCGTTCTGCCGCTGGCTCGCGGCGGCGGCCGGCCCCTGAGGCGCGGCCCGTCCGCCCGGGCTCAGGGGTTGGTGGCGGGCCGGGTCCGGCGGGCGGCGGACAGGGCGGCGGCCTCGCTCCCGCCCAGGACGCCGACGGGGGCGAGGCCGCGGAGCGCCGGGAGGTTCGGGGCGGATTGCGCGGCCGCCGGCAGGGGGGCCGGGAGACAGGCCAGCGGAGAGGCCAGGAGGCCCAGGGCCGTCATCCGCCCTCTCGGCGTCCGCGTCACGGCATCGTCTCCGCGGCTCGTCGCGTCGTGGCCATGGATCGGGAATCTCCCGCATGACGGCTCCGCGAGGCGTCGACCGCTCAGGCCGATCGGCCGGAGGGCATCGACGCGTCGCGGTCGGCGTCGAGCTGGAGCATCAGCTCGGCGAGGCGCGGGTCGAGGGGCTCGTCGATGACGGGCTCGTAGAGGGCTTGCAGCTGGCGACCGAGACGAAGCCGGGTGGCCTCGTTCAGGGTCGGCGGGGATAGCTCCCCGGGACGGCGATGCCGTTCGTGCTCAAGATCGCTGGCCATCCGCCTCATGTGGCGGACGAACGGTCGGCGGCAATGGGCGGGGCCGCCCGTATCCCCAGCCGTTCGCTCCGGCTCCCGGCAGGATGCGACCCGCGGCAGGACTCGGGTCCCGGCAGGAACCCCGCGCGCCCGCCTTCGGTTGGCCCGTCACGACAACCGGAGGAGTCCCCCATGAAGACCCGTCTCGCCTGCAAGGCCGGCCTCGCGCTCGGCCTGGTTCTCGGCCTGGCACTCGGCCCCGTGACCCTCGCGGGTCCCGCCGAAGCCAAGGGCTGCATCAAGGGCGCCCTCGTCGGCGGAGCGGCCGGGCATCTGGCCGGGCACGGGAAGGTGGGCGCCGCCGCCGGATGCGCGGTCGGGCACAGCAAGGCGAACAAGAAGGACGCGCAGCAGGGCGGGGGCCAGCAGGCGCCGCAGCAGAACTGAGGCGCCGGCACCCGCCGCATCGGCCCTGAGACCAGGACCAGACCCGGGGAGCCGCGCAAGAATCCAGGCTTGCGAGACTCGTGGCGGCACCAGCGCGGCGCGCCACAAGTCCGGGGACCATCATCTCCGAAAGATCGGTTCCCGGTGACGGGCCCTGAGCGGCGCGTTTCCGCCCGGGTGCACGCCGGATCGCCCTGGAGCCCCCCGAATGCATCGTCGCGACGTTCCTGGCGGCCTGCCGACCGCCGCCGCGGCCCTGGCCGTCACCCGCACGGCGGTCGCTCGGCCGACACCCGCCGGGGCCGTCCCGACGCCCATCTCCCTCGACAGGGCGCCCCTCGACGAAGCGCCGCCCGATAGGGACGGCGCGCCCGCCGGGGGGCGCTCTCACGGCGCCGCATTCCAGCGGCATGACCGCCGACGCGCAGTAAGGCGCAGATCCTGTCGCAGCGGTCCGGGACCCAGCCCGGCCCGCACGCCGACGCCACCGTCGTGAACGCGTCGCTGCGGGGGCACCAGGAAGCCTACGCCATCCATGGCTCTGATGCGGAGACGGGGGAGGACCCCCAGCTCCACCGCATCGCCCGCGGCGCCATTGCGCTCATCCAGCGCCACATCGTCCAGCTCGCCCGGATGCAGGGCATGATGGGCGGCCAGGCCGGCCGAGTCCGGCGCCGTCCGGGGGCGCGTCGGCCGCCGCGCCTGTCCGCCGCGATGCGGCTACCCAGGCGCACCGCCGTGGGCTAGCGTTTGGCGGCGCGAGGGACGCCGCGCGGGGCGAGGGGGGAGGCGGCATGGCCGTGAGGACCGAGGTTCAGCCCGCCGCCCCGGGGGCGGCCGTGGCGATCGAGGATACCAGCCTCACCGGGTTCTACGCCGACATGACCACGCCCGAGCGGCGCACCTTCTGGGCCTGCGCGGCCGGATGGGCGCTCGACGGCATGGACTTCATGATCTACCCGCTGGTCATCGGGACGATCATCCAGCTCTGGAAGGTCGATGCCGGCACGGCGGGTCTCGCCGGCACGGTCACGCTCCTCGCCTCGGCCCTGGGCGGCTGGGGCGCGGGCTACCTCGCGGACCGGATCGGCCGCGTCCGCACCCTGCAGTTCACCATCCTGTGGTTCTCGTTCTTCTCGCTGCTCTGCGCCTTCGTCCAGGACTTCAACCAGCTCCTGATCTGCCGCGCCCTCCTCGGGCTCGGCTTCGGCGGCGAGTGGGCGGCGGGCGCCGTGCTGATGGGCGAGACGATCCGCGCCCAGTATCGCGGCCGGGCCGTCGGCTCGGTGCAGTCGGGCTGGGCGGTGGGCTGGGGGCTCGCCGTGCTGGCGCAGGCCGGGCTGTTCTCCCTCCTGCCGGCGGAGCAGGCCTGGCGCTGGATGTTCGCCCTCGGCGCCCTGCCGGCGCTGCTGGTGTTCTACCTCCGGGCCTATGTCGAGGAGCCGGCGGTGGCCGCCGAGACGCGGGCGCGGGCCGCCGCCGCCGGGGACCGGCCCGCCCTGTGGGAGATCTTCACCGGCCCGATCCTGAGGACGACGGTCCTGGCCTCCCTGGTCGCGACCGGGTGCCAGGGCGGCTACTACGCCATCACCTTCTGGGTGCCGCGCTTCCTGACCACGGAGCGCAAGCTCTCGATCGTGTCCTCGACCGGCTATCTCGCCGCGCTGATCGCCGGCTCCTTCACGGGCTACCTCGCCGGGGCCTGGTTCGCCGACCGCTACGGACGCCGAAGCCTGTTCCTGGTGTTCTCCCTCGGCGCCATCGCGGTCATCCTCGTCTACACCCAGGTGCCGCTCTCGAACGAGATCCTGTGGGGTCTCGGCTTCCCGCTGGGCTTCTTCGCTTCCGGCTACTTCTCCGGCATGGGTGCCTTCCTCACCGAACTCTACCCGACGCGGCTGCGCGGGTCGGGGCAGGGCTTCTGCTACAATTTCGGCCGCGGCGTCGGTGCGCTGTTCCCGTTCCTGGTCGGGGCCCTGTCGCAGACCACGACCCTCGCCAACGCGATCTGCCTGTTCGCGGTGGGCGCCTACATCCTGTTCTTCGCGGCCGCCTACGCGCTGCCGGAAACCCGGGGCCGCGTCCTCCATGCCGATGCGTGAGGCCGTCCCCTCCGTCGACGAGGCCCCGGCCTGCCCGGGGCCGCAGGCCCACCCGCGCGGGCCGACCCGCTACGCCGTCCCGCCGGGGGCCGTCGACACCCATGCCCACGTCATCGGGCTCCCGCCGGATCATCCCTTCGTCCGGCCGCGCAGCTACACGCCGCCGGCCGCGACGGCGCGGGACTACCTCGCGATGCTCGATGCCACCGGCATGGCCTACGGCGTCCTCGTGCAGGTCAGCGTGCACGGCACCGACAACCGCCTCCTGCTCGAATCCCTGCGGGCGCAGCGCCGGCGCCTGCGCGGCGTCGCCGTGATCCCCCTCGGGCTGCCGGACCGCGAACTCGCGGCGCTCAAGGAGGCCGGAATCGTCGCGCTTCGCCTCAACGTGCTGTTCGGCGGCGGCGTCGGCCTCGCCGACGTCGAGGCCTACGGGCAGCTCGCCCGCGAGATGGGCTGGCACCTGCAGTTCCTCCTCGATGCCCGCGACCTGCCGCCGGTCGCGTCCCGCCTGGCGCGCCTGCCGGTCCCGGTCGTCATCGACCACATGGGCCACGTCCCCACCTCCGCCGGCCACGACGATCCGGGCTTCCGGACCCTCGTCGAACTCGTGCGCGACGGCGCCTGGGTGAAGCTCCAGGGCGCGTCCCGCACCTCCACGGCGGGGCCGCCCTACGCCGACACCCTCCCGTTCGCGCGGGCCCTGAACGAGGCCGCGCCGGACCGCTGCCTCTGGGGCTCGGACTGGCCGCACGTGGCGACCTGGGGCGAGATGCCGGCCATCGGCAACCTGCTCGACCTGATGGCGGACTGGGTTCCGGACCCCGAGCGGCGGCGCAAGCTCTTTGTCGACAACCCGCACCGGCTCTACGGCTTCGGTCCGGACCCGCGTTAAGGGTCCCTGCAGCCGCGCCGTGATAGGCTCCGGGAATGCGCTACCGTCCGGCCGCCGGCCTCATCCTCTGCACCCTGCTCCCCGCATCCGCGGCATCGGCCGGGCCGCTCGACCTCCTGATGGGCGTGCCCGACAGGCCCGGCGTCGTCGCCGGCGGCTCCTTCGGACCGAGCGGGAACGACTATTACGGCGACATGCGCCTGGATCGCCGAACTCCGCAGCGCCAAGATCTGAGTCGCCAAGATCCGCATCGGACAGATCTGGAGCGGCCACCCGCGGCCCGCTACGCCCGGGTCAAGCCGCGCCACGCCAAGGCCGACAGGCCGTTCCCGAAATCCTGACGCGAACACAAGAAACCCGCCGCGGCCGGAGCCGGGCGGGGGGAGGTGTTCGCCTTGGGAGGAAAGCGTCCGTCCTTCCTACCGGGTCCGCCGGCCGGCACCACTTCGCCGGGCGCGGGTCTGGTATGCCAGGATGGTGGCCCCGCCCGGGCCGCCGTCCCGCCCGCCGAGTCCGCCGACGCCGGCGCCGGCGTCACTCCACGGTGACGGACTTGGCGAGGTTGCGGGGCTGGTCCACGTCCTTCCCCATGGTCACGGCCGCGTGGTAGGCGAGGAGCTGGATCGGAACGGCGTAGAGGATCGGCGCCACCGCCGGCTCGACCTCCGGCATCGTCAGCGTCGCCAGGGTGTCGAGGCCGTGCGCGGCCGCACCGGTTGCATCGCCGATCAGGACGATCCGGCCCCCGCGGGCGGCGACCTCCTGCATGTTCGACACCGTCTTCTCGAACACCGCGTCGTGCGGCGCGATCACGATCACCGGCATCGCCTCGTCGATGAGGGCGATGGGGCCGTGCTTGAGCTCGCCCGCCGCGTAGCCCTCGGCGTGGATGTAGGAGATCTCCTTGAGCTTCAGGGCGCCCTCGAGGGCGAGGGGATAGGCGGTGCCGCGGCCGAGATAGAGCACGTCCCGGGCCTTCGCGATCTCCGGGGCCAGGCCCTGGATCTCAGCCTCCTGGTGCAGCGCCTGCGCCATCAGGCCGGGGACGGCGATCAGCGCATCGACGAGGCGGCGTTCCTCGGCCTCGTCGAGATGGCCCCGGGCCCGGCCCGCCGCGATGGCGAGGCAGAGCAGCGTCGTGAGCTGGCAGGTGAAGGCCTTGGTGGAGGCGACCCCGATCTCGGGACCGGCGAAGGTCGGGAGCACCGCGTCGGATTCCCGCGCCATGCTGGAGGTCGGCACGTTGAGGACCGCCAGGATGTGCTGGCCCTGGGCGCGGGCGTAGCGCAGGGAGGCGAGGGTGTCGGCGGTCTCGCCCGATTGCGAGATCACCAGGGCGGCCTCGCCGCGGCGCAGCGGCGCCTCGCGGTAGCGGAACTCGGAGGCGACGTCGATCTCGACGGGCAGCCGCGCCAGGCGCTCGAACCAGTACTTGGCCACGAGCCCGGCATAATAGGCCGTGCCGCAGGCGGTGATGGACAGGCGCGTCAGGTCGGCGAAGGCGAAGGGCAGCACCATGGGCAGGCGCACCCGGCTCGCCGCGAGGTCGATGTAGTGGGCGAGCGTGCGGCCGACGACCTCGGGCTGCTCGTGGATCTCCTTGGCCATGAAGTGGCGGTGGTTGCCGCGGTCGACCCGGTAATTCTGGGTGACGATGGTCTGGCGTGCCCGGGCGGTCGGCGCGCCCGCGGCGTCGCGGATCTCGGCGCCCTGGCGGGTCAGCACGGCCCAGTCGCCGTCCTCCAGGTAGGTGATCGAATCGGTCAGCGGGGCCAGCGCCAGGGCGTCCGAGCCGAGATAGGTCTCGCCCGCACCGAAGCCCACCGCCAGGGGCGCGCCGTGGCGGGCCCCGATCAGCAGGTCGGTCTCGCCGGCGAACAGGAAGGCGAGGGCGAAGGCGCCGCGCAGCTGGGGCAGGGTGGTCGCCACCGCCTCCACCGGGTCCAGGCCGCGCTCCATGTGCCAGCTCACGAGCTGGGCCACGACCTCGGTGTCGGTCTCGGTCACGAAGGCGACGCCGTCGGCCTCCAGCCGGCGCCTGAGCGTGCGGAAGTTCTCGATGATGCCGTTATGGACCACCGCGAGCCGGGCGGTGGCGTGCGGGTGGGCGTTGGTCTCGTTGGGGCGCCCGTGCGTCGCCCAGCGGGTGTGGCCGATGCCGATGGGGCCGGTGAGCGGCGACTGGATCAGCTTGAGCTGGAGATTGACGAGCTTGCCCTCGGCCCGCCGCCGCTCCAGCCGGCCGGCCTCCAGGGTCGCCATCCCGGCCGAATCGTATCCGCGGTATTCGAGGCGCCGCAGGGCCTCGACCACGGGGCCCGCGACCGCCTCGCGGCCGACGATTCCGACGATTCCGCACATGGCTGGTCTCCTGAAGGGATGGGAGGAGGGCGCGATCCGCCGGGATCAGGCGGCGCGCGGGGGAGCCGTCAGCATCGCGCCGGCGGCCTGGCGCAGGTCGCGCCGCGGCGGCTTCGCGCCGAGGGCGGCCAGGGCGTCGGGCGAGCCGACGATGACCCGGCGCTCGCCGCGGCGCAGGCGGGCGGGGTCGCGGGCGATCGCGATCGGCTTGCCGGAGGCCGCGATCATGCCCTCCAGCAGGTCGCCGAGGCGGGTCGGCACGCCGGTGCAGAGGTTGACCACCCCGGACGCCGCCGGATTGGCGGCGAGTTCGGCCAGGGCCCAGGCGACGTCCTCGACGAGGAGCATGTCGCGGCAGACCTCGATGTCGCCGGTGGTGAGGGTTCCGCCGCCGGGACCGATCGCGTCGATCTGGCGGGCGAAGTCGCCGAGCGCGAGGTGGCCCGGCAGCCCGCGCCCGATCGGGTTGAAGATCCGCGCCACGAGCACGCGGATTCCGGTCTCGGCCGCGAAGGTCAGGGCGGCCCGGGTCTGGGCGAGCTTGCTCCGGCCATAGGCCGTGAGCGGCGCGCAGGCCGCGTCCTCCCGCACCGGCACCCCGTCGACCACGGCGTCGCCGTATTCGGCCGCACTGCCCGCCAGGATGACGGTCGGGCGCTGCCCGGTGCGGCGGAGGGCGGCGAAGAGCGCCTGGGCGAGGCCGAGATTGACCGCCTGCAGGCCCTCGGGCGACCCCTGCGTCGCCCCCGCCAGGTGGAACACGGTGGCGGGCCGGAAGTGGTCGAGGGCCTTGCCCCAGGTGGCGACGCTCCAGTGCCCGGGGGCCACCGTCCAGTGCTCGGCCCGGACGTCGCGCCGGGTGCCGACCGTGGCGACGGGCAGCCCGCGCCCGTCGAGATGCGTGGCGAGGACCCGGCCGATGAAGCCGCCCGCGCCGCTGATCAGGATGCCGCCACCCGGCTGGTGCGACGCCATCGGCTCACGAGGCCAGGAACAGGCTGCGATCGGAGACGAACATCTGCTGGGCGAGGGCGAAGTCGTCCGGACGCCCGATGTCGAGCCAGACGCAATCCTCGTGGAAGCAGGCCACGTCGCCGCCCTCCGCCTTCACCTTGGCGATGAGGTTGGGCATGTCGAGATAGGTGTTGGGCACGAGGTGCTGGCGCACCGCCTCCCGCGACAGGGCGTAGACCCCCATGCTGACGAAATGCGTGCTCCTGGGCTTCTCGCGATAGGCCGTCATGCGGCTGCGCTCGTCGATCTCGATCAGGCCGAAATCGATCTTCACCTCCCGCTCGAACACGCCGATGGAGATGTCGGCCCCGGCCTCGCGGTGGGCGGCCATCATGTGCTTGAGGTTGAGCGTCGTCAGGAGATCGCCGTTGGTGACGAAGAACGCCTCGTCGAGGTCGTCCAGCATCGCCCCGAGGGCCCCGGCGGTGCCCAGCGGCTGGTCCTCCAGCCGGTAGCGGATGTTGAGGCCCAGGCGCTCGCCGTCCCGGAAGAAGGCCTCCAGGAGATGGCTGAGATGGTTCACCGCCAGGATCACGTCGGTGATGCCGGCGCATTTCATCTGCCGCAGCAGAAGCTCCAGGACCGGCATGTCGTTGAGCGGCATCAGGGGCTTGGGAAACAGGGCCGAGTAGGGATGGAGCCGCGTGCCCTTGCCGCCGGCCATCACCACCGCCTGCTTGATCGCCGGCGCGGGCGCCCCCTGCGGCCCCAGCCGCTCGGATACCGCGCCGTAGAAATCCGATCCATGCACAGCCTCGGAAGATCTCATATGATGATCCACCCGACCTGGAACGACTTCAAGCATCGTACCCTCCTGAATTCCTCGATGAAAACTGAATTTGCTTCAGACAAATATTATTCACACGGGGAGGATTAACGGGTTTTTAAGACTTTCTGGCAACCGCCTTGGTGGGCTTAGCGGCAGCACCCAAGAGGGAACCTGCTCTAATCCGATCGCGCTACGGTGCAGGACCAGTCGGGGGGAGGTTCGCGCAGGCGCGACTCGGTGCGGGTCGACGGCCCCGGCTGTCCGTCGCCGCGGCGCATCCACGACCACCGGACGCGGGCGCGGATGCCGAATCACCCGCCCGGCCGAGGCCGCCGCCGCGATCCGCGCGGTGGCGCGCCGCGACGTCGAGCCGGACGAGAACGGCGCGCCCGCCGGGCCCGGTCCCGGTCGCTAGGGCGCCACCGCGTCGCCCCGGGGCGGGGCGGCCTGGGCCGTGACGCTCCGGGGACGCTCGTCGCCGCCGGGATCGAGCACGACCTTGAGCACGTCGCCGGGCTCGAGGCTGTCGATCTCGGTCGCGGGGAGGACCTGGGGGCCGGCGGCGCCGCTCCTCACGATGCGGTAGGCGAGGGCGGGGTCGCGCGACCAGCCGGCACTCATCGTGGCGCCGACCACGGTGGCCGTCGACAGGGCGCGCTCGGCCGCCGCGATCTCGGCATCGATCAGGGCGATCTCGCGCTCGGCGGCGAGCCGCTGTCGGGCGCCGCCCTGCTCCACCGCCTCGCGCGCCAGGCGCTGGCGCAGTTCCGCCTGCAGGATGCCGACCTCGTATTCGCGCCGGCGCCCTTCCATGTCGATGAAGTCGCGGCGGACGTCGGCGACGCGCTCGCTCTCCACCACCTGGCGGGAGAACAGCGCCTCCATGGTGCGCAGGCGGTCGCCCCGGGCCGCGATCTGGGCGCCGTAGGTCTCCAGGCGCTTGCGCAGGAGCTCGACCTCGGTGCCGGAGGCCTCGGCGGCGGCCCGGCGCGATCCCTCGTCGCCGGTCTGCAGGTTCGCCTCCAGGCGCACCACCTTCGCCTCGGCTCCGAGGAGGGCCGTGGCCTCCTCGGCCCCCGCCAGGCTGCGCAGCCGCTCCTGCGTCTCCGTGCTGGTCCGGCCCGCCGTCAGGGCGGCCTTGCGCGCCAGGGCGCGCTTCAGGCGGGTGCGGGCGCCGTCCTCGCGCTCGCGCTCGCGCAGGGTCTCCACGACCCCCGACAGGGTGGCGGGGTCCCTGTCGCGCCCGCCCGCGAGGGCCACCGCCTGCAGCACGATCATCCCGCCCGCATAGGGATAGGCGCCCGGCGTGCGGACGGCCCCGACGACGAAGACGGGTGCGCGCTGCACGACGCCCACGGTGACCCCGCCATGCCGGCCGAACGCGGTCTCGAACACGCCCATCAGGTCGGTCTTGAGGGTCTCCAGGGGTTTGCCGGCCGCCGGCACGAAGCCGAAGAACGGCAGCGAGAGCGCCCCGCCCTGCTCGATGGCGTATTCGCCCGAGAGATCCACCCGCTGGTAGAAGGTCTGGATCACCGCGGCCGCGCCCGCGGCCTGTCCCTTGTCGCCGGGCGCCGGATTGGGGATCTCCATGGTCTCGTAGAAGGTGATCTTGAGCCGGTCCCCGGAGCGGAGGACCGGCCCGCCCTCGGCCCGTGCCGCCGTGGCGGACAAGAGGGTCAGGACCGCGAAGGCGACGGTTCGGCATCTCGACATGGCTTCGGCTCCTTGGAATCTCGGGTCGGACAGGATTTCGGGGGCCGCCTGCTTTCGGGGCCGGCTTCGACCGCGCGGTTCGGCCCGGCGTGCGGGGCGCCGGTCACTGCACCCTCCGGGCATCGGGCTCCGCCTTGGCCTGGTGGACCTGTGCCTGCTGCACCTGTGATTGCGGGACCTGTGCCTGCGGGAGTTGCGCCTGCGGGACTTGCGCCTGCGGGACTTGCGCCAGCGCCCCGATGGGCGGCCGGGCGCTCCGGCGCAGGGCGTCCAGGCCCAGGCGCTGCGCCACCGCGTCGCCGAGGCGCTGGGCCAGCCGCAGCTGGACCGGGATCAGGTCCGGGGGGAGACGATCGCGGCGCAGGAGGTCGCCCAGGGCCGCCAGGGCCTTCGCATCGCCGGAGACGAGGCCGACCAGCGCGATCCACTCGGCCCGGGCCGGCGCGCTCAGGGCCTCCGGCTCGACCCCCTCGAGGGCGCGGCGGGCGAGCACCGGATTGCCCTCGTGCAGCGCCAGCCGCGCGGCGAAGAGCGGCTGGCGCCGCAGGGCCGCCCAGGACAGGCGCGGCCGCAGCGGCGCGATCGCTTCGAGACCGTAGCGCAGGGCGAGGGCCTCCACGATCGCGATCTGTGCCCCGTGCCAGCCGGGCTCGGCGAGGAGGGACGCGGCCTTGCGCCAGAGGGCCGCGAGGTCGCCGACCGCGTAGGCGGCCGCGACGTAGCCGGCGACCTCGTCGGAGGAGGGTTCCGCCCCGCCCCGGGCCCAGTCCTCCAGGAGCGCCGTCGCGATGCGCCGGCTGCCGTCCTCGGCCACCACCCGCGCCAGGTAGAAGCGGGTTCCCGGGCTGAGGGCGATCACCTGCGCGCCGAGGGCGACGGCGGCGGCCGGGTCCCCCCGGGCGGCCATCCGGCGCACCACGTGGACGCCGAGCCAGGGCTTGTCGCGCCAATCCGCGATCCAGCGCCCGGCCCGCGCGAAGGCTTCGTCCCGCAGGCCCTCGGCCAGCAGGAGGTCGAACAGCACGATCCGGCCCGTCTCCTGCACGGCCGGGATCAGCGCATCGGCCCGGCGCAGGGCGGCGAGGGCCGCGGGCCGCTCGCCGGCCCAGGACAGGAGGAGCCCGAGGCGCTCGACGTCCACCGGCCGCAGCATCGCCTCGTCGGCGATTCCCTTCAGGAACGCGCGCTCCTCGTCGAGACGGTCCTGTGCCCGGTAGAGATCGAGCAGCGCCCAGAGGCGCGGGCGGGTCGGGGCCAGGGCCACCAGGGTCGCCAGGGTGCGGGTGGCGGCGGGCCGGTCGTCGGAGGCCTGGTAGAGGCCGGCGAGCCAGTCGAGGGCCTGGACGTCCCCCGGCCGCTCCACGAGGTAGCGCTCCAGCAGATCCTCGGCCAGCACCCGGTCGCCGGTGGATTCGAGGGCCCGGGCGGCGGCGGCGAGGAAGGCCGGGTCCCGACGCCCGAGGGCGAGGAGGCGGGCCAGCTCGCTCGCCGCCTCGCTGCTGCGCCCGTCGCGCGCCAGCATCGCGAGCTGTTCCTCGGAGCCGGGCGAGAGGGCGTAGGCGGTCGCCGCGGCCGCGAAGACCCAGACGCCGAGAAAGCGCCAGTCGATCCTCATGGCCGCCCCACCGTCCCCGCGGACCGGGGCTCCCGACGAAGACGGGCCGACGAACGGCCGTACCAGATCACCATGAGTCGTCGCCCCGGCTCGAATCTCGCCCCATCATGAAAACAAGTAAAAATTTGGAAAACAAGTATTGAATTTGACCAAATTGCAGCACAGGATCGTCGCCAAGAGGTAGATACCCCAAGATATACCGCAAAGGTATTAGGGTGATGCTTCCTTTTTGTTCAGCCTATATTCGCGCGAATGACGCCCGTCTCGCGCGATCGGGAAGAACGCGGCGGGTCCGGCCCGATGCCGAAGGCTCCGCCTCCACGCGAAACGCTCTGCCGGCCGGGACCGGACAGGAGGGAGGACGTTCGACATGCTGATCGACGGCAATCTCAACGACTGGACCGAGTCCGACCGCCTGGACAGGGTGCAGACGGGCAATCCGGCCTGGCAGGTCTTCGGCAAGGTCGATAACGGGCAGTTCCTGTTCGCCCTGCGCTCGCTGAACGGCGTCGCGATCGGAGCCGGAACCACGTTCTGGCTCAACACCGACCGCAACGCCGCGACGGGCCACCAGATCTTCGGCGCGACCGGCGGGGCCGAGTACAACGTGAACGTCTTCACCGACGGCAAGCCGTATCTCTACACGGGAGCGGACGGACAGACCTTCGTCTCGGGTCCGGTGAGCCACGCCTACGGCGCCGGCAACCAGACCCTCGAGATCTCCGTGCCCATCGCGGCGGTCGGCGCCACGACCCATGCCACCGACGTCCTCATCGATGTGAACAACACCGTGTTCCTGCCCGGCAACTACGCCGCGGGCGGCTACACCGTCTCGGCGCCGGCCACCGCCCAGCCGAGCCCGACCGTCGGCCCGCTCACCCTCGACGGCACGCTGTCCGACTGGACGAGCGCGGACCGGATCGACCTCCCGGGCGCCCGCCAGGCCGGCTACGAACTCTACGGCCGCTACGTCGGCGACACCTACGTGGTCGCGATCTCGTCCGCCGTGGCCATCGGCGCCGGGACCACGGTCTGGCTGAACACCGACCGCAACGCGGCGACGAGCTATCAGGTCTTCGGCAATCGGGTCGGGGCGGAATACAACATCAATTTCAGCAACAACCTGGCGCCCGCCCTCTATACGGGCGGTGCCGGCCAGAGCCTCGTCGGCCCGGTCAGCTACGGGACCTCGAGCGACCACAGGATCGTCGAGATCGCGATCCCGAAATCGGCGCTGGCGAACGCCCCGCGGGCGATCGACCTGCAGCTCGACATCAACGACCAGCTCTTCCTGCCGAACGACTTCGGGTCCTACCGCTACACGATCAAGGACACCGGCTCGCTGCCGCCCGTCGCGAATCACGGGATCAAGGTCGGCATCGTCCACTCGGCGTCGAGCGCCAAGACCTATTTCAGCGAGACGGCCTACGCGCAGCTGTTCATGGCGGCCCAGAACCAGGCCGCGATGGCCGGCGTGCCGTTCGATCTCCTGACCGAGAACGACCTGACCGACCTCGCCACGATCTCGCAATACAAGGCGCTGATCTTCCCCTCCATGAGCAGCGTCGCCCTCGACAAGCTCCCGGCGATCCAGGACACGCTCACCGATGCCGTCTACCGTTACGGCGTCGGGCTGGTCACCGCCGGCAACTTCATGACCAACGACGCGGCCGGCAACCTGCTGCCGGGCGACCCCTACGCCACCATGAAGAGCCTGCTGGGGCTGACCCGCGAGGGCGGCGCCGGCCTCGGGGCCGTCAGCGTCACGGCCGCGTCGACGACCAATCCGGTGATGGCGGGCTACACGGCCGGCGAGACGATCCGCGACTATGCCGGCCTGTCGACCTCCTGGTTCCGGGCCGTCGACGGCACCGCCACGGTCCTGGCGAACCAGATGGCCGGCGGGGCGAGCCACGGCGCGGTCCTGGCGACCCAGACGGGGGGCCGGAACGTCCACTTCGCCAACGAGAACCTGCTCGCCGACAACAACATGCTCGGCCACGCCCTCGACTGGTCGGCCGGCCTGTCGAACGGTCCCTCCGTCAGCCTGCAGATGAGCCGGCAATCGGCCCTGGTCGCATCGCGCACGGACATGGACCAGTCGCAGCAGGTCTACGACGTCAGCCCCGAGGGCGGGGGCCAGGGGATCTACGACAAGCTCCTGCCCATCCTGGCCCAGTGGAAGGCGGCCTACGACTTCGTCGGGTCCTACTACGTCAATATCGGCAACGCCGCGCCCGACCAGAGCACGGACTGGGCCAGGTCCCTGCCGTATTACCGGCAGATCCTGGCGCTGGGGAACGAGATCGGAACGCATTCCTACACGCATCCCGAGGACACGAATCTCCTCACGCCGGCGCAGATCCAGTTCGAGTTCGAGCAGTCGAAGCTCGTCCTGCAGGACAAGCTCGGCATCCCGATCACCGGTGCGGCAGTTCCGGGCGCGGCCGAGACCCTCGCGACCGCGCGGCTGATCGATCCCTACTTCTCCTACATCAGCGGAGGCGCCTCCCTGGCCGGCGCGGGCTATCCGGGCGCGATCGGCTACCTGTCGCCGGGCGACAGGAACGCGGTCTACATCGCGCCCGACACCTCCTTCGACTTCACCCTGGTGGGCTTCCAGGGCAAGACGGCGGCCGAGGCGTCGGCGGCCTGGGCCGCGGAATGGGCGGCCCTGAAATCCCATGCCGACCTGCCCGTGGTGGTCTGGCCCTGGCACGATTACGGGCCGACCGTCTGGCAGACCGACCCGCCGGCCGTGCCCGGCTACACGGCCCAGATGTTCACGACCTTCATCCAGACCGCCTACCAGGCCGGTTCGGAATTCGTGACCCTGAACGACCTCGCGCAGCGGGTGGCGGCCTTCGACGCGTCGACGCTGGACTTCGCGTTCAACGCGGCGGGCAACGCCATCACGGCGACCGTGGGGTCGGCCGCCGCCGGCAAGTTCGCCCTGGACCTCGACGGCGCCGCGGGCATCCGCAGCGTCGCCAACTGGTACGCCTACGACGCGGACAGCGTCTTCGTCGCCCGGACGGGCGGGACCTTCACCATCAACCTGGGGGCGGTGCCCGACGACGTCACCCACATCACCGCGCTGCCGTCCCGGTCCGACCTGATCTCCGTCACCGGGGACGGCACGAACCTCAGGTTCTCGGTGGTCGGGGAGGGGACGGTCGTCATCGACCTCGTGGATCCCGCCGGGCGCACGCCGCAGGTCACCGGCGCGACCGTCGTCGGCCTCGTCGGCGACAGGCTCGAACTCGCCCTCGTCGGCACCGGCGCGCACGACGTCACGGTCGGCCTCGCCGGCACGGTGGCGGGCCTCGTCCTCACGGGCGGGCCCGGGGACGACGTGCTGATCGGGGGCGCCGGTCCCGATACCCTGAACGGCGGCGCGGCGAACGACACCCTCGACGGCGGCCTCGGTGCCGACAGCATGACAGGCGGCGCCGGCAACGACACGTTCCTCGTCGACGACGCGGGCGACCGGGTCGTCGAGGCCGCCGGCGGCGGGACCGACCTCGTGAAGACGACCCTGGCCGCGTATCGCCTGCCCGCGAACGTCGAGAACCTAGCCTTCACGGGCCCCGGCGATGCCTCCGGAACCGGCAACGCCCTGGCCAACGCCATCACGGGGGGCGCCGGCAACGACCTGCTCGACGGCGGCCTCGGCGCCGACACCCTGACGGGCGGCCGCGGCAACGACGTCTACGTCGTCGACACCGCCGCGGACCGGGTGATCGAGGCGGCGGCCGGCGGCATCGACCTGGTGCGCAGCTCGATCAGCGCCGTGCTGCCCGCGGAGGTCGAGGCTCTGATCCTCACCGGCACCGCCAACCTGAACGGAACCGGCAACGCGCTGGACAACACGATCACCGGCAATGCCGGGGCCAACCTCCTCAACGGCGGGGCCGGAGCGGATACGATGAGCAGCGGCGGCGGCGGCGACACCTACGTGGTGGATCATCCGGGGGACATCGTCATCGAGGCGGCCGGTGCCGGTGCCGACACGGTGCAGACGACCCTGGCGCGCTACACCCTCACGGACCACGTGGAGACCGTGACCTTCCTGGGAACGGGTTCCTTCACCGGCACCGGCAATGCCCTGGCGAACAACATCCTGGGTGGAAGCGGCAACGACCTCCTCGACGGCGGCGTCGACGCTCTGGCCGACCGGCTCGTCGGAGGCCTCGGCGACGATACCTACATCGTCCGGATCGGCGATTCCGTCGTGGAGGCGGCGGGCGGCGGCACCGATACCGTGAGGACCGACCTCGCCGCCTACACCCTGCAGGGCAACGTCGAGAACCTGATCTCCACGGGCAGCGGCGCCTTCACCGCCGCCGGCAACGCCCTCAACAACATCCTCGTCGGCGGCAGCGGCGACGACCGCATCTCCGGCTTCGGCGGTGCCGACCGCCTGGAGGGCGGCGGCGGACGCGACACCCTCACGGGCGGGCTCGGCGCCGACACCTTCCTCTTCGACGCGCCGAACCGCACGCGCACCGATCGCGTGACGGATTTCTCCGCCGCGCAGGGCGACAAGCTCGCGGTTCGCGGCTCCGTCTACGGGCTGAGCGCCGGTCCACTCCCGGTGGACTGGTTCGAGACCGTCTCCACGACGGCTGGCCAGGCCACGAAGGCGCATGCGGAGTTCCTGTTCAACAGCGCGTCCCAGACGCTGTTCTGGGACCCCGACGGCGGGGGCGGGGGCGCCGCGATCGCGGTGGCGACCTTCGCCACGCGGGTGGCGCTGAACCAGACCGATTTCGTGATCGTGTAGGACGCGGCCGACCGGGCCCTGCCGCGCCGATCCGGCGGGCAGGACTGGGCCCAGGGGACTCGGGGCATGGAACTCGGGCCGTGGGACTCGGGCCATGGGTCTCGGCGGAATCGCGCCGAGGCCCCGGCTGCGCCCTGACCAGCTTTCGATCCGACCATCGAAGTTGGAGTCCGGACCGAGACAGACGATCGATCCACAGATCCATGCCTGCTCCAATCCAGAAAGCAATCGATTTTTATCAAAAGTGAGCATCTTGCCATTTATTCAGTAATCGCTTGTAATTCATTATTGCTCACGGTAATCGATCAAATTGTCGCGCTACGTGTCTTCGAGTTCCGGGGCGGCGAGCGAGTCGGGCGCACCACGATGATCGCAAGGGGAGGCTACGCAATGTCACTCGTCGCAATCGAATCCGACATTTCAGTTGCGAGGGATGACGAATCGACCATCGTCATCATCGACCCTCGAATCCTGTTCCGGGAGAGCCTGATCTCCCAGATCCAGAAGAATGCCGGCACCGCCCAGGTTCTGGGTTTCTGCACCGTCGGCCACTGGCAGAAGGCGGCCAAGGAGCGGCCGCCGGCCTCGGCCATCGTCATCGCGGCGACCCACCGGAGCATCGCCCAGATGGAGAGCGAGCTGGACACCCTCGCCAACGTCAGCCCGGGGGTTCCGGTCGTCCTCCTGTCGGAGATCGAGGATTACCACCAGGTCACGGAGGCCATGCGGCGCGGCCTCAGCGGCTTCATCCCGATGACGAGTTCCGTGAAGGTCGCCCAGAGCGCGATCGCGCTGGTGCTGGCGGGCGGTTGCTTCGTCCCGTCCGGGATCGTCTGCACGCCCCCCGCGCGTCCGGCCGCGGAGGCGCGGGGACGCGGGTCGGTCCGGCTGACGGAGCGGGAGGCGGCCGTGCTCGGCGTCCTGCAGATCGGCAAGCCGAACAAGGTGATCGCCTACGAGCTCAACATGTGCACCAACACGGTGAAGGTGCATGTGCGCAACATCATGAAGAAGCTGCAGGCCAAGAACCGGACCGAACTCGCCTATCTCGTCAACACCAAGGGCGTGGTGTCCTGGGCTCCCCATCTCGGCGGCGCCTGGTTCCATGCCCGGCCCTCCGCCGAGCACGCGGTGGCCGCGCAGTCCCTGTCCGCCGGGCACAACGCCTGACGCACGACCTCGCGTCCCGAGAGATCCCCGACCGAAGCCGCGCCCGAAATGCCGGGCGCGGCTTCGTCCGTTCGGGCGATGACATCTTCGGACACCAGTAATCCGGAAGCATGATCGCTCGGATATGACTGTAATCCGAGATCGCTAGTCTCGGGGATATTCCGCAGAGGCCGAATTCCTGCTCTGCTCGCCTTGTTTGACAGAGTTCGCGGCAGGCCGGCGATCCGCCTCGATGCCCCGCCGCGACGAGTTCGAGGGAGCAGGCCGTGACGGCTGCAGCGGCGGATGAGAGCGGCACTCTGGACCGGGACCGGTCCGGCCCGCCGCTGGGATGGCGGCGCTACGGTCCGGAGGCGATCGGGCTCGTGCTCCTCCTGGTCCTGGCCGACCATCTCTTCTTCGACGGCAGCCGCTACGACTGGATGACGCCGCGGCCGTTCTGGATTCCCGTCGTCCTGATCTCGGCGCAGTACGGTCTCGCGGGCGGCGTCTTCGCCACGCTGGCGGCGACCCTGGCCCTCTACAGCGCCGCGCTGCCGTCGCAACTCGCGACGCAGGATTACTACGCCTATTCGCGCCAGATCGTCGCCGAACCGACGGCGTGGCTGGCCTGCGCCCTGGTCCTCGGCGGATTGCGCAGCCTCCACATCTTCCACGCGGCCGAGTTGCGCCAGCAGCGCGACGACGCCCTCCTCGAAGCCGACGGCCTCGGCCGCGGCCTGTCCGCCGCGATGGCGGAGATCGGTCGCCTGGAGCTCCGGTTCGCCGCCGAGACCCGCACCCTCGGCGCCGTGGGCAGGGCCTTCGCCTGCCTGGACGCCCGCGACAGCGTCCATCTCGCGACCAGTCTCGCGGAGGTCGGCCGCCGGATCGTGGGCGCCTCCCGGCTCACGGTCTATGCCTGCACGCCGCAGGGCCTGTCCCCCCTGGCCACGGTCGGGGAGGGCGGACCGCGCGACCGGGAGACGGCACCGGTGGTGGACGCGACCCTGGCCGAGGCCGTCGCGCAGGCGCCGGACCGGATCTGGCGCCGGGACCGCGCGATCGACGCCCGCAGGCTGCCGCCCGGCGCCGTGCTCGCCGTCTCCATTCCCGGCCGGGACGCCCCCGGCCCGCGCGGCCTCCTCCTGGTGGAGGGGCTGCTGGCCAACCAGACCATCGCCGAGGCCGCACCGCGGGCTCAGGAGATGGCGGTGGCCATGGGCGGCCTGATGGCGGGAACGGAACGATGATGATCCACATCCCCGATCCCCTCGCCGCCACGGTCGCCGCGCGACCCCGGACCGGTTGGGAGGGCGGCCGGCGCCTGCGCCCGTCCCCCGCCGCGGTCGCCCTCGCAGCGGCGCTCGGCGAGGTCGCCCTGGCCGGCGCGCTCGTCCGGGATCTGGCCGGCCCGGCCGTCATCCTCCTGGGCCACGTCGCCCTCTGCCTGCTGGTCGGGCTGCGCGCCGTCCAGGCCGACCAGCCGCCCGGCGAGGCGGCGCGGCTCGCCCATCTCACCCTCTGGCTCTTCGTCGCCGGCCCCTTCGGCACCCTCCTGGCGATCGGCCTCGCGCTCCCCGACCTCGCGGCGGTGCGCCTGCGAACGGTGCAGGCCTTCGGGACCTGGGTCGAGGCGGAGGGCCGGCTCGACGTTCGGACCGCCTGCAGCCGCCTCGCCGGCGACCTGCGCGACAGGCGGCTGCGGATCGGCGATGCGAGCGCAGTCGTCGCCCTGGCGGACGTCATGGCCACCGGCGGAAAGGAGGCCAAGTTCGAGGCGCTGGCGATCGTCGGCCGGCGCTTCGACCCCTGCCTCGGCCACGTGATCCGCGCCGCCCTCCAGGATTCCGATGCCTCGGTGCGCGTCCTGGCCTCGACGGTCCTCGCCAAACTGCAGACCCGGTTCACCCGGGAGCTCATCGCCCTGGAGGCCGCCGCCGCCGAGGCTCCGGGAACGGCCGCCCCCTGGATCGCCCTCGCGCAGGCCAGGCTGGCCTATGCCGGATCGGGCCTGACCGAGCCGCTCCAGGCCCGCACCGAGATCGCCGCCGCCCGCGTCGCCGCGGGCCAGGCCCTGGCGGCCGAGCCGGCGAACGGCGCGGTACGGGCGCTTCGGGCCGCGATCGAGGCCGCCGGCGGCGCGGCGGGCGAGCCGGCGAACGGGGAGGGCGGGGCGTGAGCGCGCCGCCGCCCCCGGCCGCCCCGCCCCCGTCGGACGTCTGCCTGCTCGTGGAGGGGGGCTACCCGTATCTCCTCGGCGGCGTCTCGTCCTGGACCGACAGCTACATCCGGAGCTTGCCCGACAAGCGCTTCAGCCTCGTGGCCTTCACGATCTCGAACCAGGACCGCACCCCGAAATTCGACCTGCCCCCGAACGTCGAGCGCATCGTCGACGTCTCGATCGATGCCTGCCCGCCAGGACGCCTGCCGCTCCTGGGCGGGCGGGACCGGATCGCGCCGATGCTCCGGGACCTGTGCGCCGTTCTCACCGATGGCGGGGGGCAGGCCTGGGCCCGCTGCGTGCGGGATCTCGACCGCTGCGCGTTCGGGCAGCGCGCCCTGCTCGATTCGCGTCTCGCCTGGACCGCCCTCGAGCGGATCTACGAGGCGATGCTGCCGGGGGCGCCCTTCGTCGACTTCTTCTGGACCTGGCGCTTCCTGGCCCGCAGCCTCATCGCGGTCGCCACGGCGCCGATCCCGCCGGCGCGGGTCTATCATGCCCTCTCGACGGGCTATCCGGGCCTGTTCGGGGCCCGGGCCAAGACGCTGACGGGCCGGCCCCTCGTGGTGACCGAGCACGGCATCTACACGAACGAGCGCCGGATCGAGCTCTCCATCGCCGACTGGATCTACGAGTCGGGCGCCGGGGGATACGACGCGACCGGCGCCGCCCCCGAGTTGCGCCGGGTCTGGCTGGACGCCTTCAACGCCATGGCGCGCATCACCTACGAGTCCGCCGACCGGATCACGACGCAGTTCCGCACCAACCAGCTCTACCAGATCGAGGACGGGGCACCGGAGGCGAAGCTGCGCGCGATCCCCAACGGCATCCGCCTCGACCGATTCGCCGACCTCCCGCCCGGCCCGCAGCCGCGCCGCCCGACCGTGCTGCTCGTCGGGCGCCTCGTGCCGATCAAGGACATCCGCACCTTCATCCAGGCCGCCGGCCTGCTGCGCCGCCAGGTGCCCGACGTCGATGCGCTCATCGTCGGGCCCGACGACGAGAACCCGGCCTACGCGGCCGAGTGCCGGGACCTGGTGCGCCAGCTCGGCCTGCACGACACCGTCCGCTTCCTCGGGCGCGTCCGCGACGTGACGGCCTTCTACGGACAGGCGGACGTCGTCGCCCTCACCAGCCTCAGCGAGGCGCAGCCCCTGGCGATCCTCGAGGCCGGGGCCGCCGGCCTGCCCGCCGTGGCCACGGATGTGGGCTCCTGCCGCGAGATCCTGGAGGGGCCGGACGGCCCCGGCTCCGACACGGCGGGCGGGTTCGTGGTGCGCGCCTGCGATCCGCAGGCGACGGCCGACGCCCTGGCGCGCCTCCTGCGCGACCCCGCCTTGCGGGCGCGGATGGGCCGCAGCCTCCGGGCGCGCATCCGAGCCGTGTTCGACCAGGACCGCGTGATCGGCCTCTACGAGGCGCTCTACGCCTCCCTCGACCCGCCGCCCGCACCCGACCGCGTTCCGGAGACCGGGAGGATGCCATGGCCGGCCTAGGCTTCGCCCTCGAGCGCATGACGCAGGGCCGCTCCCTGACCAGCACCGCTGGCGCCTACGTCTACGCGGCCCTGCTGGTGGCCGGCCCCTGGATCTTCACCGTGCTGGCGATCGGCGGCATCGACCTCGCCGCCTGCCCCTCCGGCGACTGCCCCGGCCTGTCGCTCTTCCGCTCGGTCATCATCTACAACGCCCTGATCTCGGCGATCCTGACCGGGCCCATCGCCTTCGTCTGCACGCGCTTCGTCTCGGACCGGATCTGGCTGAAGCGCGACGCGAGCGTGACCTACGCCTTCGTGGCCGCCCAGGGGCTGTTCGCCGGCCTCGCCCTCGTCGTCGCCGGGCCGCTCTACCTGCTCGCGGCGGACCTGCCCGGCCCCGATTCCCTGGCCGGCTTGCAGAACCTGATGCTGATGGGGGCGGCCTGGCTCCTCATTCCCTTCATGGGAGCGATCCGGAGCTACGTCGTCGTCGCCGTGGCCTTCGGTGCGGGCGCGGCCATCATGGTCGCCCTCATCGCGATCGACCCGAGCCGCGAGCCGCGGCGCCTCCTCACGGCCTTCAACATCGGCCTGACAATCATCGACCTCGTTCTCGCCCGCCGCCTGCTGCAGGAATACGGGCTGGGACTGATCCCCGACGCCGCCCTGGCGCGGACCCTGCGCACGCACTGGGACCTGCCGCTGATCGGGCTCACCTGCGCCCTCGGCCTCTGGGTCGACAAGCTGATCATGTGGTTCGCCGCCCCGGTCGGCGTGACCACGGCCGGGGGCGTCTTCCGGACCATGCCGAACTACGACACGCCGATGTTCTGGGCGCAGCTCGCCTCGATCCCCATCCTGGCGGTGTTCTTCGTCCACGTGGAGACCAACTTCTTCCGCCTGAGCCGCGCCTTCTACGGCAGCCTCGCTCACAGGGTGAGCCGACGCGACCTCACGCAGATGCAGGCACGCCTGTCGCGCTTCGTCATGGCCAAGCTGTTCGGCCTGTTCGTCGCCCTGGCGGCCGTCGCCCTCATCGCCATCCTGGTCTCCTACGTGGCGATCGAACCGCTCGGCCTGCGCGCGAGCCAGATGGGCATCCTCCGGGCGGCCCTGGTGGGGATGGTGTTCCAGACCAGCTCCTCGTTCTGCTTCATCTTCCTCCTGTACTTCGACCTGCGCCGGCACGCCCTCGCGGTCTCGGCGACGTATTGCGTCCTGAACGGGACGCTGACGGCGGCGCTGCTGCCCCTGGGCTTCCCCTTCTTCGGCTACGGCAACCTGCTCGCCTCGGCCGTCACCTTCCTGCTCGCGGTGCTGATCCTCGCCCACGAGCTGCCCTGGCTGCACTTCCACGCCTTCATCACCAACAACAGCTCCCTCGACGCCGCCCGGCGACCGGCCGAGTGCCCGGATCGCCCAAATCGCCGGGGCTTCCGGCTCAGGAGAAGGTCGCGCGATGGCTGACATGTCCGGACGACGCCTCCTGCGCCGCAGCGTCCTGCGCCTGCTCGCCGGCCTCGGGGCCGCCGGGCGCGTCCTCGACCGGCCGGCCCGTGCGCGCGACCGCCTTCGACACCCCCACCTCGCCTGGACGCTGTTCTACGGGGAGGACCTCGACGCGGCCGAATTCGAGGGCTTCGACCTCGTCGTGCTCGATCCCGGGTTCAAGGGCCCGCTCGCGCCGATGCGGGCCCTCGGCACCGAGGTGCTGGGCTATCTCAGCCTCGGGGAGATCAAGCGGACGAGCCCGCTCTTCGCGCGGATCGACGATCCGGATCTCCTCCTCGGCGAGAACCCGAACTGGCCCGACACCCTGCTGTGCGACGTGCGCCGGCCGGCCTGGCGCTCCCTCATCCTCGACGTCGCGGTGCCGGCCCTCCTGGAGCGGGGGTTCTCCGGGCTGTTCTTCGACACCCTCGACACCCCGCCCCATCTCGAGCAGACGGACCCCGGGCGTTATGCCGGCATGCGGCGCGCCGCCATCGACCTCGTCCGCACGATCCGCCGGCGCCATCCCGACCGGATGCTGCTGATGAACCGCGGCTACGCCCTGCTGCCCGAGTTGATCGGGGCGGTCGACGGCGTCGTCGCCGAGAGCCTGCTGACGACCTACGACGCGCCGGCGAGCGGCTACCGCTGGACGGAGCCGGGCGAGCTCGAGCCGCACCTGCAGGCCCTGCGTCCCCTGGCCGAGGCGGAGCCGCCGGTGCCGATCCTCAGCCTCGACTACTGGGACGCCGAGGACAGCGCGACGATCGCCAGGATCTACGCCCGGGAGCGCGCCCTCGGCCACCGTCCTTCCGTGGCGCAGGTCCTGCTCGACCGGGTGCTGCGCGAACCGCTGGCCAGCGCGCAGCGCTGATCGACGTCCGCACCCAAGAACCGCCCGGACCTTAAAACTGTCTAATACCTTTGTGTCGATTGCATCGACCATGGACATGCGCTGAATTACTCGAAACTGTGCTTCGAAAGAACCAATGGGGAGCATGACATGGGCGATCAGGACATGGGCGATCAGGATAGGGACGGCACGTCGTGGCGGGCAAAGCGGGTCGCGGTGACCGGCGCCGGCGGATTCATCGGCAGTCACCTCGTGGACGCCCTCGTCCGGTCCGGCGCGGAGGTCACCGCGATCGTGCGCTACAATTCCGGCGCCCGGATCGGCAACCTCGAGGTCCTCGACCCCGAGGTGCGGGCGGCGATGACGGTGGCGTTCGGCAACATCGAGGACAGCGACTTCATCTACCAGACCCTCGAGGGCATGGACGTCGTCCTGCACCTCGGCGCCCTGATCGCGATTCCGTACTCCTACGAGGCGCCGCGCAGCTACGTCCGCGCCAATATCGAGGGCACCCTGAACGTGCTCCAGGCCGGTCGCCGCAGCGCCGTCGGGCGGATCGTCCACACCAGCACCTCGGAGGTCTACGGCACGGCCCTGCGCGCGCCCATCGACGAGACCCATCCGCTCCAGGGCCAGTCGCCCTATTCCGCTTCCAAGATCGCCGCCGACAAGCTCGCCGAGAGCTACGGCCGCTCCTTCGAGCTGCCGGTGGTGACCCTGCGGCCCTTCAACACCTACGGACCGCGCCAGAGCGCGCGCGCCTTCATCCCGACCATCATCTCGCAGGCCTTCGCCCGGGACGAGATCCGCCTCGGCTCGCTCACCCCGGAGCGCGACATGACCTACGTCTCCGACACGGTGGCGGGCTTCCTCGCGGCCGGCTCGCAGCCGGGGATCGAGGGCATGACGATCAACCTCGGCACCGGCGAGACCTACTCGGTCGGCTGGTTCGCCCACCGCATCCTCGAGCTGATGGGCGTCGACAAGCCGATCGTCACGGAAGCGCAGCGGATGCGGCCGGAGCAGAGCGAGGTGCTCAAGCTGATCTCCGACAACGGCCTCGCGCGCCGCGCCATGGGCTGGAGGCCCCGGATGTCCATCGACGACGGCCTCTGCCGGATGATCGATTTCGTGCGCTCGAACCCCGGCTTCTACGCCACCGACCGCTACGTCACCTGATCCGGGCACCGGCCGCGGCGGTCGTGTCGCGCAGCGCCCGCTCCGCGGCGAGGAAGGCCTCGACCGCCTCGGGCATCGGCGGCGCCTCGGCCTCGACACCGATCGCCGCGAGCATGGTCCGCACCGGCACGTAGCTGCGCCGCCGGCGGTCGTAGAGGCCCGCCTGGACCAGGGCGATGGCCGCCACGGCACCGGTCTCCCGGATGACCAGGCGGTGCTCGATGACGAAACGGGCCTCGTCCCAATGGGCCAGCCGGGTCTCCAGGTCGAAGGCCTGGAACGGCCGGAGCTCGCGGCGGAAGCGGATCTGGCCGGCGCTGACCACCGGGGTCCAGCGCCGGCGCAGCACGGAGCGCCACAGGCCGGAGCCGAGCATGAGGTCGGTGCGGCCGAGATCCATCAGGGTCCAGTAGCGGCCGTTGTTCATGTGCAGCGACGTGTCGAGGTCGTGGGGCCAGACCCGGAAGCCGAGGCGCGAGACGCCGAAGGGCAGGGCGAGCGGCGGCCGCCGCCACGCGGTCGCCAGGAGCCAGAGGAGGCGCAGCCAGAGATTCATGGGGATCCTGCCCGAGGCCCTGGACCGGGCGATCGGCGCCGCCCGGATTGGCAGAACCCCGGCCCCCGCGCCAGCCTCCGGCGCGACCGGATGGACGCCACCCCCGTCGCGCCCTCCCGAGACGAGCGCTGCTATGACGCAACCGGGACGCGGCGGACGCTCTCCCCGGCCCCTCCGCCGGCCCCTATGCTCCGCCGGGGGTCGACATCGTTCCGCAGCAACGCGTTCCGGGGCATCCATGCGTCCAGGCCGGTCTCGTCACATCCTCTCGCGTCACAGCCTCGCGGCGGCCCTCGCGGCGCTCGCCCTCGTCGCCGAGACGGGCGCCGCCCTCGCCATCAACGGCGGTGCCCCGGCCGGGCGCAACCGGATCAGCCGGGCCGCCGTCGGCATCGGCACCCTGGTCGGCGGCGAGGACGCGATCGGCCTGAACCGCTGCTCCGGCGTGCTCATCGCCCCGGACCTCGTCCTCACCGCGGGCCATTGCGTGCGGGGCAACCCGGTCGCCTCGGCGGTCGTCCTCTACGAGGGCGCCCGCCCGGGCACGCGGACCTACCGGGTCGCGGCCCTCGCCCGCTACGACAGCGTTCCGGACGACCTGCCCTCCGAGTATTCCGGCCTGCTGTCCCTGTCCCTCGACACCGCCGTCCTGCGCCTCGCCAGCCCGGTGCGCGGGCGCGAGCCGCTCCGGCTCGGCCGGGCCACCGCCCCCCAGGCGCTGACCCTCACCGGGGCAGGGCTGTCACGCCAGGGGGTCGGCTTTCTCAGGACGACCCGCCTCGACCCGGTGCTGCGCACTACGACGGGCCTCCTCATCGCGGTCGCCCGCGGCGGGGCGGAGGTCTGCACGGGGGATTCCGGCGGCCCCGTGGTCGCCGACGGACCCGGCGGCCCGGTGGTCTGGGGCGTCGCCAGTGCCGTCCTGACCTCCCGGCCCCCGTGCGGGCGGGTGGTCGTGGTCGCGCCGGCGATCCCGAACCTGTAGCCGTCGCCGACCCGGCCCGAACCTTCGGCGCCGGGCTGGTCCGCTGCGCCCTCCGGCGCTGTAGTCTCGCCGGAGCCCCGGGCGCGACGCGCGCCGGGCGGGGCCGGTGAGAGGGATGGACATGCTGGCCCCGACGCTCCTGCGGCGCCTCGATCCGACGACGCTGCGCCTGTTCGTGGCGATGTGCGAGGACGGCACCCTGACCCAGGCCGCCCGGCGGGCGGCGATCGCCCCCTCCGCCGTCAGCAAGCGCCTGGTCGAGCTGGAGCAGAGCCTCGGCGTCCAGCTGATGACGCGCCAGGCCCGGGGCATGGTGATGACCCCGGCCGGGGAGACCCTGCTCCATCACGCCCGGCGCATGCTGCACGACGTCGAGCAGATCGTGGTGGAGCTCGCCGAGCACGCCAAGGGCGTGCGGGGCATCGTGCGGATGTTCGCCAATCTGTCGGCCATCGTGCAGTTCCTGCCCGAGGACCTGCGCGCCTTCCTGGCGCGGCAGGAGGCCATCAAGATCAGCCTGGAGGAGCGCCCGAGCGGCGGCGTGGTCTCCGGCGTCGAGGCGGGCCTGGCCGAGCTCGGCATCTGCTCCGGGAGCATCCCGGCCCGGGACCTGCACAGCGTGCTCTACCGCCGGGACAGCCTCGTGGTGGTGATGCGGCACGACCATCCCCTGGCGGACCGGAGCGCGCTCGCCTTCCGGGAGACCCTCGACCACGACTTCGTCGGGCTCCACGCCGAGAGCTCGATCTATGCCAGCGTCCGCGGCGAGGCCCAGAGCATCGGCCGCCCCTTGCGCCTGCGCGTCCACGTGCCGGGCTTCGACGCCGTCCTGCGCATGGCCCAGGCCGATATGGGGCTCGGGGTGGTGCCCCTCGGGGTCTTCGCCCTCCTGGGGAGCGCCATGGACCTGGCCGCGATCCCCCTCACCGACCCGTGGGCGCAGCGCGAACTGCGCATCGTCACCCGCCCCGGCGAACTCTCCCCGGCGGCGAGCCTCCTCGTCGCCAGCCTCACCGCCGACGCGGCCTGAACGCCGCTGAGCGTTCTCCAAACGCGAACGGTCATGGCCGAAAGACGGTTGGCCTCCCCCCGTCCCGGGCGGGTATCGAGGGGACAAGAAGACGATCCAAGAAGACCATCGCCGATCGAACACCAGAGGAATCGTTCATGGCCGGACCGCTCGCCGGAATCCGCGTTCTCGAACTCGGACAGCTCATCGCCGCCCCCTTCGCCGCCCGCCTGATGGCGGAGTTCGGCGCCGAGGTGATCAAGGTCGAGGCACCGGGGGAGGGCGATCCCCTGCGCAAGTGGCGCAAGCTGCACGAGGGCACCTCCCTCTGGTGGTATCTTCAGTCCCGCAACAAGAAGTCCATCGCCGTCGACCTGAAGGCGCCGGAAGGCGCCGCCGTCGTGCGCGCCCTGGCCACCAGCGCCGACGTGGTCATCGAGAACTTCCGGCCCGGCGGCCTGGAGAAGCTCGGGCTCGGCTGGGCGGACCTCTCCGCCCTCAACCCCAACCTCGTCATGGTCCGCATCTCCGGCTACGGCCAGACCGGGCCCTACCGCGACCGGCCGGGCTTCGGCGCCATCGGCGAGGCGATGGGCGGCCTGCGCTTCACCACCGGCGACCCGGACAGCCCCCCGGCCCGGGTCGGCGTCAGCATCGGCGACACCCTGGCCTCCCTGCACGGCGTCATCGGGGCGCTGATGTCGCTCCTCCACGTCAAGACCGCCGGCGGCAAGGGCCAGGTCATCGACGTCTCCCTGGTGGAGAGCGTCTTCAACGTGATGGAGAGCCTCGTCCCCGAATACGACCTCCTCGGCGAGGTCCGGACCCGGACGGGCGGCGCCCTGCCGGGCATCACGCCCTCGAACACCTACCCGACCCAGGATGGCGGCTACGTCGTCATCGCGGGCAACAGCGACCCGATCTTCCGGCGCCTGATGCAGGCGATCGGCCGGCCCGACCTCGCCGACGATCCGGCCCTGCGCAGCAACGACGGCCGCTCGGCCCAGGCCGCGAGGCTCGACGCGGCCATCGCGGACTGGTCGGGCGCGCGCGGCATTGCGGAGGCCCTGGCGACCCTCGAGGCGGCGCAGGTCCCCGCCGGGCGGATCTACTCGGTGGCCGACATCGTCGCCGACCCGCATTACCAGGCCCGCGATATGATCCTGCCGACCGAGCTGCCCGGCGGCACGGCGGTGAAGATGCCCGGCATCGTGCCCAAGCTCTCGGGCACGCCCGGGGCGGTGCGCTGGTCCGGCCCGGCGCTCGGCGCCCATACCGACGCCGTGCTGGCGGATCTCGGCTACGACGCCGCGGCGATCGCAGCCCTGCGGACCACGGGAGCGGTGGCATGAGCCGTGACATGAGCCGTGACACGAGCGGCAGCGAGACCGGCCCCCTGGGCGAGGAGGCGCCCCTGATCGTCCAAGAGGTCGCGCCCCGCGACGGCCTGCAGATCGAGCCCGCCTTCGTCGAGACTGCCGACAAGGTCGCGCTGATCGACGCCCTCTCGGCGGCGGGCTTCAGCCGGATCGAGGCGACCTCGTTCGTCTCGCCCAAGGCCGTCCCGGCCCTGCGCGACGCCGCCGAGGTGCTGGCCCGGATCACCCGGCGCCCGGGCACGCTCTACGTCGCCCTGGTGCCGAACCTGAAGGGCGCCGAGCGGGCGCTGGCGGCCCGCGCCGACGAGCTCAACCTCGTCATGTCGGCGAGCGAGACCCACAACCGCGCCAATATGGGCCTGACCCGCGAGGCCTCCCTCGACGCCTTCGCCCGCATCGTCGCGGCGGCCCGCGGCACCGGGGTGCGCCTCAACGCCACGGTGGCCACCGCCTTCGGCTGCCCCTTCGAGGGTGGCCAGCCGCCGGAGCGGGTGCTGGGGATCGTCGAGCGCTACCGCGCCCTCGGGATCGACGGCATCACGCTGGCCGACACCACCGGCATGGCCAATCCGCGCCAGGTCGGCGACCTCGTGGCCCGCGCCCTCCGGCTCGTCCCAGCGGAGGCGCTGACGCTCCATTTCCACAACACCCGCGGCCTCGGCCTCGCCAACGTCCTGGCGGCGCGGGCGGCCGGCGCCCGGCGCTTCGACGCGGCCCTCGGCGGCCTCGGCGGCTGCCCCTTCGCCCCGGGCGCCACCGGCAACATCTGCACCGAGGACCTCGTCAGCATGGCCCACGAGATGGGCATCCCCACCGGCCTCGACCTCGACGGCCTGATCGCCCTGTCGCGCGGCCTGCCCGCCCTCGTCGGCCATCCGGTCCCGGGGCAGGTGGCCCAGGCCGGGCGCCCCGGCGACCTCCACCCGCCGCCGCCCGGGATCGCGGCCTGACGCACGGCATCGGCGCTGCGTCGCGCGAACACGCGACACCGCCTCACACACCCAGACAGGCCGAGACGCCGACACCAACCGAACGTGCGAGACCGCCCGGGCACAAGGGCGGCGCGCCCATCGAGACGCCTCCAGGGAGAGACCCCATGACCCTCGCCGCCCCGGCCGCCCTCGGCGCGCCCGCAGACACCCGCGAAGCTGCCACCTACCGGAAGATCGCCTGGCGGCTGATGCCGCTGATCATGGTCTGCTACCTGTTCGCCTTCTTCGACCGCATCAACATCAGCTTCGCCAAGTTCCAGCTCCAGAGCGACCTCGGCTTCAGCAACACCGCCTACGGCCTCGGCGCGAGCCTGTTCGTGGTCGGCTACGTCATCTTCGAGGTGCCCTCGAACCTGATCCTGTACCGGGTCGGCGCCCGGCGCTGGATCGCCCGGATCATGATCTCCTGGGGGCTCGCCACCGCCGCCATGGTGTTCATCACCCAGGAATGGCACTTCTACGCCCTGCGCTTCCTCATCGGCGCCATGGAGGCGGGCTTCGCCCCCGGCATCCTCTACTACCTGACCCTGTGGTTCCCGGCCTCGCGCCGCGGGCGCATCACCTCGATGCTGTTTGTGGCCTCGGCCTTCTCGGGCATCGTCGGCGCCCCGGTCTCGGGGCTGATCCTGAGCGGCCTCAACGGCGTCGCGGGCCTGGCCGGATGGCAATGGCTGTTCCTCGCCGGCGGCCTGCCCTGCCTGCTCCTCGGCGCCCTGGTGATGCGCCGCTTCGACGACCGCGTCACCGATGCCCGCTGGCTCAGCGATTCGGAAAAGGCCCTGGTGGCGAGCCAGATCGCCGAGGCCAATCGCGGCATCGGCGACCACTCGCTCCTCGGCGCCATCCGCAGCCCCGGCTTCCTCAAGGTCGGGCTGATCTACTTCCTGCTCCAGATCGGCTCCTACGGCCTGAATTTCTGGGGGCCCGACCTGATCCGGACCGCGAGCGGCGCCAGCACCGGCATGGTCGGGCTCCTGGCGGCTTTGCCCTACATCTGCGGGGCGATCAGCATGGTGGTAATCGGGCGGCTGTCCGACGCCTCCGGCAACCGGCCGAAATTCGTCGCCGGCCTCGCCATCGCGGCGGCCCTGGGCTTCTTCGCCGCCGGCCTGTTCGACCGGCAGATCGTGCCGCTGATGCTGGCCCTCTGCCTCGTCGGCACCGGGATCGTCGCCTCGATCCCGACCTTCTGGACCCTGCCGCCCAAGCTCGTCACCGGCGTCGGCGCCGCCGGCGGCATCGCCCTCATCAACACCCTCGGGCAGTTCGGCGGCATCGTCAGCCCGGTGATGGTGGGCTGGGTCAAGGACCTGACCGGATCGACCACCCCGGCCATCTGGGTGATCGCCGGCCTGTGCCTGGCGGCCGCCGCCATCAGCCTGTTCGCCCTGCCGGCCCAGCTGCGCCGCAGCGACCGGATCGCCTGACCGCCGCGGCGTCCCCGCGCAGGGGGCGCCCCGCCCGGCCTCAGGCGTGGGGGACGGGCAGGGGCGCCTCGTCCGTGGCGCCGACGAAGCGGCCGAAGACCCGACCGAGGAGCGCGCCGAGGCTGTCCATCAGCAGGAACACCGCCGGCACGAAGACCAGCGAGAGCAGGGTCGAGACGATCAGCCCCGCGATCACCGCCACCGCCATGGGCGCGCGGAACTCGCCGCCGATGCCCAGCGCCATGGCCGAGGGCACCATGCCGGCCGCCATGGCGATGGTGGTCATCACGATGGGGCGCGCCCGCTTGCGGCCCGCATCCACGATGGCGGTGACCCGGTCGACGCCGCGGGCCATCTCCTCGACGGCGAAGTCCACCAGCATGATGGCGTTCTTGGTCACCAGCCCCATCAGCATCAGGATGCCGATGACCACCGGCATCGAGATCGGCATGTTGAGGATCAGGAGGCCCAGGATCGCCCCGCCGATGGAGAGGGGCAGCGAGAACAGGATGGTCAGCGGCTGCAGGAACGAGCCGAACAGCAGCACCAGCACGGCGTAGACCATCATGATCCCGGCCCCCATCGCCATGAGGAAGCCCGAGAACACCTCGGCCATGATCTCGGCGTCGCCGGTCTGCCGGATGGTGACGCCCGGCGGCAGGGACTTCGCGGTCGGGGTCTCCAGCGCCTGGGCGATGAGGGAGCCGAGCGCGTCCGAGCCCTCCAGGTTGGCCTCCACGGCCACGCGCACCACCCGGTCGTAGCGCTCGATGGCGCCGGGGCCCTGGTCGAGCTCGATGTCGGCCACCGCCGCCAGCGGCACGGCGGCGCCGTTCTTGGCCGGCACCTTGAGGTTCTCGAGGCGCGAGACAGCGCCCCGCGCGCTCTCGGGCAGCTGCACCCGGATCGGCACCTGCCGGTCGGGCGCGTTGAACTTCGCCAGATTCAGGCCAATGTCGCCGATGGTCCCGACCCGCACGGTCTCGGCGATGGCGTCGGTGGAGACGCCGAGATCGGCCGCCGCCCCCGGCTTCGGACGGATGCGGACCTCGGTGCGGTTGAGGGGGGCCGTCGACATCACCGAGACGAGGTGGGGGATCGCCGCCATGTCGCGCTGGAGCCTCGCGGCGACCTCCGTGACGACGTCGACGTCGGGGCCGCCGACCACGAGGGCGAGGTCGCGCTGGCCGCCGTCGCGCAGGGTCCAGGATCGGATGTCGGGTTCCTGGGCGAGCAGGCCGGCGATCTCGGTCTCGATGGCGGCCTGTTTGCGGGCGCGCTGGTTCTTCGGCGTCAGGTTGACGATGAGGGTGGCGAGGCGCGTCTCCTTCTTGCCGCCGGCCTGGCGGCCGCCATCGACGAAGACCGAGACCACCTCGGGCAGGGCGCGGATGCGGGCCACCACCCGGTCGGAGACCGCCACGGTGTCGGGCAGGCGGGCGCCGGGGGCGAGCTCGACCATGAACAGCGTGCGGGCATTGTCCTGCTTCGGGATGAAGCCCGAAGGCAGCAGGCCGGTGGAGGCGAGGGAGCCGGCGAACAGCGCGAGGCCCACGATCAGCGTGACGACGCGGTGGCGCACCGACCAGCCGACGAGGCGGCCATAGGCCCGCATCACCGGACCCTCGCGCGCCTCGGCATGGCCGTGGTCGCGCAGGAAGTAGGCCGCCAGCATCGGGGTGATCAGGCGCGCCACCAGGAGCGACATGAACACCGAGACCGCGATGGTCAGGCCGAACTGCATGAAGTATCGGCCAGCGATGCCGCCCATGAACGAGACCGGCGCGAACACCGCGATCAGGGTCGCCGTGATGGCGATGACGGCGAGCCCGATCTCGTCGGCGCCCTCGATGGCGGCGCGGTAGGGCGATTTGCCGAGCCGCATGTGCCGGACGATGTTCTCGATCTCCACGATGGCGTCGTCGACGAGGATGCCGGTGACCAGGGTGATGGCGAGCAGGCTGATCCCGTTGAGGGTGAAGCCCATGGCGTCCATGGCCCAGAAGGTCGGGAAGACCGAGAGCGGCAGGGCGATGGCGGCGATCAGCGTCGCGCGCCAGTCCCGCAGGAACAGGAAGACCACGAGCACGGCGAGTGCGGCCCCCTCGATCAGGGTGTGCATCGCCGAATCGTAGGAGCCGATGGTGGCCGCCACCGAGGAATCGATGGTCTCGAACTGGATGTCGGGATGGGCGGTCTTGAACTCGGCGATGCGCTTCTCGACGCCGGCCGCGACCTCGGCGTCGCTGGCCCCCGAGCCCCGGGAGACCGCGAAGGCCACCACCGGCTCGCCGTTGAAGCGCGCGAAGGTGCGGGGCTCCTCGATGGAATCCTCCAGGGTCGCCAGCTCGTCGAGGCGGACCTTGCGGCCCCCGGGCAGCACGATGGAGGTGGCCTTGAGGTCGCGCAGCGAGCGCGAGGCGGCGAGCGTCCGGATCGACTGCTCGCGCCCGCCGACCTCGCCGCGCCCGCCCGCCATGTCGGCGGAGGTCAGGCGCAGCTGGCGGTTCACGTCGGCCGCCGTGATGCCGAGGGACAGCAGGCGGTCGGGCAGCAGGGTGACGCGCATCTCCCGGGCGACGCCGCCGACGCGCTCGACGCCGCCGACGCCCTTCACGCCCTGGAGCGAGCGGGCGACCTTGTCCTCCACGAACCAGGACAATTCGGCCGGCGTCATGCCGGGCGAGCGCACGCCGTAGATCAGGATCGGCAGGCCGGTGATCTCGACGCGCTGGATCACCGGCTCGTCGATGGTGCGGGGCAGGTTGATGCGGATCTTCGAGACCGCGTCCTTGACGTCGTTGACGGCCCGGTCGGTGTTCACCTCCAGGCGGAACTCCACCGTGGTGACGGAGGAGCCTTCCGTGATCGCCGAGGTGATGTGCTTGACGCCGCGCACGCCGGCGATCGAATCCTCGACCCACTTCGTCACCTGGGTCTGCAGCTCGGAGGGTGCGGCGCCCGATTGCGTGATCGTCACCGAGACGATCGGCACGTCGACGTTGGGCATCCGCGTCACCGCGAGGCCGCGGAAGCTGACGAGGCCGAGCACGATCAGCACCAGGAACAGCACGAGGGGCGCGATCGGGTGGCGGATCGCCCAGGCGGAGATGTTCAGGCGCATGCGGCGACTCGGTGAAGCCTTGGTCTCAGGAGGCGAGGCGGCACCCCGCTAGGGCGTGCCGGCCTCGGCGGTCTCCCGCGGGGAGGGGGCGGCGGCCACGGCCGGCTCCGGTACGGACAGCGCCACCGGGCGGACCCGGTCGCCGTCGCGCAGGAAGCTGCCGGCCCGCGCCACCACGCGCTCGCCGTCGGCGAGCCCGGCGCGGATCTCAATGTCGTCGTCGTCGGACAGGCCGGTGCGGACCTCGCGGGCCTCGACCACGTCGTCGGCGACCACGAGGACGGAGCTGCGCTTGCCCCCGCCGTAGAGCACGGAGGCCTGCGGCACGGTCACGCCGCGGGTGCGGGCGAGCTCGACGGCGCCCCGCGCGAAGGTGCCGATGCGCAGGCGCGGGTCCGGCTCCAGGCGGATGCGGACCTTGCCGAGGCGGGTCGCGCGGTCGACCTCCGGGTAGACGGTCCGCACGCTGCCGGCCAGGCGAACGCCGTCGCCGAGGTCGATCCAGGCCGGGGCGTTCTCGCGCAGCTGCGGCAGCTTGGTCTCGATGACCTCGCCCTCGAGCTCGATCTCGCCCCGGGCGATCAGGCGGAACAGGGGCTCGGCCGAGGCGGAGGCGGCCAGGCCCACCCGGGCGGTGCGGCGGCTGACGATGCCGGCCTCCGGCGCCCGGATCTCGGTGCGGGCCAGGCGCAGGTTCAGCTCCTCCAGGACGGCCCGGGCCTGGGCGAGGTCGGCGCGGGCGATGCGCAGGCCGTTGCGGGAAAAGGCGAGCTTGCCCTCGGCCTGGCGCAGGGCGGCGGTGCGGCCCTCCATCACGGCCGCGGTGGCGTTGCCGGTCTTCAGGAGCTGCTGGGCCCGCTCGTAGGAAAGGCGCGCCTCGGTCTCGGCGGCCTCCGCCTGCTCGATGCTGCTCTGGGCCTGGGGCACGGCGGCCTCGGCCTTCTCCACCAGGGCCGCCTGCTGGGCGAGCTGGCGGTCGATGAGGTCGCGCGAGAGACGCGCGAGCACCTGGCCGCGGGCCACCCGGGCGCCTTCCTCGACCAGCACCTCGGTGACCCGGTAGCCCTCGATCTCGGGCGTCACCAGGATCTCGTCGCGCGGGACCAGGGTCCCGGTGACGACCACCGACTCGACGATCTCCCGCCGCTTGGCATCGACCACGCTGATGGTCGGCACGAGGGCGGGCTTCGCCGGCTGGGTAGAATCTGCCGGCGGCTGGGCCGGGCCCCCGAGGGCGGCGGAAGCCGGCAGCGCCAGGGCGAGCAGGGCGAGGCCGAGGCGGGCGGCTTTCATGGGCGGGGTTCCGGGG